>DASUYO010000258.1:0-21905 GCA_036377375.1 Pyrinomonadaceae bacterium | reverse complement strand
CGCGGACTCTATGACATTGACTTGAGAGTCCAAAAGAGTTTCAAGTTTGGAGAAAGCCGTCGCCTGATTTTCTCATCGGAGTTCTTCAACATTCTGAATCGACCGAATATCCTCGTCGGGACCGCTGCCGCTCCAGGCACGAACACAACCTTCGGTAGCGGTGGCAACTTCTGTGTAATAGCAAGTCAGGTCTGCGGACTTACCGGAGGCCCAGGACCGAATCCGGTCTTCAACCAAATCCGCGATCCCAATACCGGATTGATTCTGATCAATAACGTCAACCCGGGTAGCCAGGTATTTCAGACGCAACTCGGCGTGCGTTTTCAGTTCTAGTCTCTCTGCTTGGGAAGACTTTTTCATCCACAGATTACACAGATCCTTTTCTGTGTAATCTGTGGATTGCTTTTATAGGTTTTCAATCTCGCCGCCTGCTTCTTTCCACGCCTTCCATCCGCCAGCCATTGAAAAGACGTTCGTATAACCCATCTTTTGCAGTGCATCCGCAGCGAGTGCGGAGCGATAGCCACCGCCGCAATACAGAATCAACTCAGCGTCTTTGTCAGGCACAGTCGTCTCAATATCGCGTTCGATAATGCCTTTGCCGAGGTGAATCGCACCCGCCGCATGCGCGGCTTCCCATTCCTTATCTTCGCGAACGTCGATGAGTTTAGCGTCGCGGCTCTGCTGCATTCGCGATTGAGTTTCAGCCACTGTCACCTCATGGATCCGGCTCTTCGCGTCGTCAACTATCTTTAGAAATCCTTCGGAATGTTTCATGATCTGATCCTTATTTTGGCAGTCGGACCATCCAAGTATGCCGGTTTGGTTAGGCGCTGCCAAACGATTATAATGCCCGGTCTTTTACCGTTTGATTTACGGTTCTGATGAGGGGAAACCTACAAAATTGGCAAACGAACAGTTTGACGTGACGATTATCGGCAGTGGGCCAGGCGGTTATGTGGCTGCGATTCGTGCCGGTCAATTGGGTTTGAAGACTGCGATAGTCGAAAAGGACAGTAGGCTGGGTGGCACTTGTACTCTTCGAGGCTGCATTCCGACGAAACAGATGTTGATGTCGGCACACATTTACGAACAAATGCAGCACGCGGGCGACTTCGGCGTGCAGGCGTCGGGCATTCAATTGGCTTTTGCAGATGTACAGAAAAGAAAAGACAAGGTGGTGCTGAAAAACTCGAAGGGCATCGAGTATTTGATGAAGAAGAACAAGGTGACGGTGTTCAAAGGTACGGGCAAGCTCGCATTACCGGGCAAAGTCGAAGTCACTGATGCGGAAGGCAAGAAGCAGACTCTTCAGACTAAAAACATCATCATCGCCACCGGTTCAGTGGTGCGTCCGATTCCGGGCTTTGAAACTGACGGACAGCATGTCGTAAACAGCGATCACATTCTCGAATTGAAGGATGTGCCGAAGTCGTTGATTGTGATGGGGTGCGGCGCAGTCGGCGTCGAGTTTGCGTCAGTCTACTCGCGTTTTGGTGCTGATACGACGACAGTGGAGTTACTGCCGCGCCTCGTGCCTTTGGAAGACGAAGAAGTCTCGAAAGAACTCGAACGGAGTTTCCGCAAGCGCGGCATTAAGTCGCAGGTGGATACGAAGCTGGACAAGCTCGAGAAGACTGAAACAGGCGTGCGTGTCACGGGGAAGACGTCGAAAGGTGAGCCGGTCACTCTCGAAGCTGAGATGTTGCTGGTAGCAGTCGGGCGAATGCCTTATACCGAAGGTCTCGGACTCGAAGGCACGAAGATCAAAGTTGAAAAGGGATTTATCCAGGTCGACGAGTTTCAGCAGACTGCGGAAAAGGGCGTGTATGCAATCGGCGACGTGGTGCCCACGCCTTTGTTGGCCCACCTTGCATCGAAAGAAGGAATCGTGGCGGTTGAGCATATGGCGGGTCGAAAGGATGTGCGACCGATTAACCTGCGGCTGGTGCCGAATTGCACCTATTGCGATCCGGAAATCGGCTCTGTCGGACTCACCGAGGCGAAAGCCAAAGAGCAGGGCTACGATGTGAAGGTCGGCAGGTTTCCGTTCTCCGCTTCAGGCAAGGCGCGCATTCTGGGTGAAGAAGAAGGCTTCGTGAAGATCGTGAGTGAGAAGAAGTACGATGAGATTCTCGGCGTGCACATCATTGGTCCACACGCGACTGAGCTGATCGCGGAGGCTTGCGTCGCCATGCAGCTTGAATCGACTGCGGATGAGCTGGGTCGAACGATGCACGCGCATCCGACGGTCTCCGAGGCAGTGATGGAAGCTGCCGAGGGCGTTCACGATTTGGCAGTTCATATTTAGTTATCCACAGATACACAGAAAGAATCGGCGTAATCTGTGGATGGGTTTAAGAATGGATCAATCAAACAATAAGCGTCGGCGTCGGCGGCCACCGCGCCCGCGCTTTCAAATGCGCGTCAGCACGAAGCACGCGCCACGCAAAGCCGTGGACGGCAAGCCGCTGAGCTGCACGACGGAGACCACGCTCAAACCCGAGCAGCATCTCGAGATCTATCGGTATTTGAAACTCACGCGTCTTGTCGAAGAACGTTTAGTAAATCTGTACCGGCAGACCAAAGTCGTCGGCGGTGTGTTTCGCTCGCTGGGCCAGGAAGCAACGGCCGTCGGCACCGCCTATGCACTCCAGCCGCAGGATTTTGTTACGCCCTTGATCAGAGACCTGGGTGCTGTTCTCGTCAAAGGCATTCGACCGCGCGAGGTCTTTGCGCAGTACATGGCGAAGGCGTGGGGACCATCCGGCGGCAAGGATCTCAACATTCATTTTGGCGACGTGCAGAAGGGTTTTATTGGTCCAATCTCTCACCTGGGCGACATGATTCCCGTTATAACTGGAGTTCTGCTCGGCGGTCGCATACAAAAAAAGAAGTTCGTCGCGGTGGCTTTCATCGGCGATGGCGGCATGAGCACCGGTGCGTTTCACGAGGGACTCAACTTCGCGGCGGTGCAGCGTCTGCCGTTGATCGTTGTCGCCGAGCACAATCACTACGCTTACTCAACTCCGACCAGCCTGCAAACTGCTGTGCGAGATCTCGCTGAGAAAGCTGCGGGTTACGGTATTCCGGCGCACATCGTCGATGGCAATGACGTTGTTGCCTGTTATGAAGTGATGCGGCACGCGGCTGAGTATGCGCGGCGTGGTGGCGGCGCCGTGTTGATAGAGGCAAAGACGTATCGTCGCAAGGGACACGCCGAACATGACGATCAGCGTTATGTCGCACCCGGCGAGATCGAATGGTGGGAGACGAATAACGATCCTGTCGATCGTTATGAGCGGTATTTGCTCGAATGTAATCTGGCGACAAAAGAGAAGCTCGACGAGATCACGGCTGATGTCCTCCGTGAAATTGACGACGATTGCGCCTGGGCTGAATCTTCACCGATGCCTGAAGGCGAGGGAGCGGCGTATGGAGTTTTTGATAACAACATCGTGCCGCCGGCATTCAGACCAAAGGTCCTGGAGGGATAAATGTCACCAGATAATCCCAAGTTGTACATTAGACGAATTAAGCGAGCTGCCTGAGTATTAAACAATGTCCACAGCCGTCAAAAAAGAACACAAATCTGCGCGCCCGGAGCGTGGCGGACAGGCCACACTCGTCGAAGCGATTCGCCAGGGAATCTGGGAAGAGATGGAGCGCGATCCAACCGTGTTTGTGATCGGCGAAGACGTTGGCGTGTACGGTGGCGCATTCAAGGTCACCGACGGTCTTATCGATCAGTTTGGAAAAGACCGTGTGATCGACACGCCGATCTCGGAAGGCGCAATTGTCGGAGCAGCATGTGGCGCAGCGTTGATGGGTATGCGACCGGTCGCGGAGTTTCAGTTTATCGATTTTATTTCTGCGGGCTTCGATCTGTTGACGAACTATGCTGCGAAGTGTCGATATCGTTGGGGAGCTGGAATACCCGCGGTCTTTCGTGGGCCATGCGGCTCGGGTGTGCGAGCGGGTCCGTTCCACTCGCTCAACGCAGAATCGTTTTTCCTGAATACTGCGGGACTAAAGATTGTAGAACCGTCAACCGCTTATGACGCGAAAGGCCTGATCAAGGCAGCCATTCGCGATCCGGATCCGGTGCTCTACTTCGAGCACAAAAAGCTCTATCGATTGCCGCGACTGCGCGAACAGTTACCTGCGGATGATTACATCGTCGAGATTGGCAAAGCACGTGTCGCGCGCGGCGGTAGAGATTTAACGATCATCACGTTTGGAGCAATGGTCCTGACGGCGCTCGATGCTGCCGAAGAACTCGAAAAGGAAGGTCTGGACGTTGAAGTAATCGACTTGAGAACGCTTGCGCCGCTCGACAAGCCTGCCATACTCGCCAGTGTGAAGAAGACAAGCAAGGCAATCGTGTTACACGAAGCTTCTCGCACGGGCGGCATTGGCGGTGAGATCGCGGCGATAATTGCCGAAGAGGCTTTTGAGTGGTTGGACGCGCCGGTGATCCGTATGGCGTCGATCGACACGCCGGTCCCGTATTCACCGCCGCTGGAAGATTATTATCTGCCGCAAACGAAAGACGTAGTAGATGCAGCACGCAAGCTGGCGGCATACTGATCAAGTAAGGTTGGAAACGAGATGAGCACTGAAGTGGTGATGCCGCAAATGGGTGAGTCCATTGCGGAGGGAACGATTACGAAGTGGTTGAAGAAGGTCGGCGAACGTGTCGAACGCGACGAGCCGCTATTCGAGATCTCGACGGACAAAGTTGATGCAGAAATTCCCTCACCGGCTACGGGGACGTTAACTGAAGTCAGATTCAAAGAGGGCGATACTGTCGAAGTCAATACCGTGGTGGCAGTGCTCGATGGCGATCAGGCATCCGCCGCGGCAGAACCAGCAGCAAAGACTGTCGAGGAGAAACCCGCACCGGCAGCGCTCCCGCCTGCTGCACCGCCACCTGCACCAGCACCTGCTCCTCCGCCGGTTCAGCAAGCTGCGCCAACACCATCACCCGCTCCACCATCTCCGCCACCACCGCCACCTGCCGAGAGTGGAACCAGAAAAGATGGCAGCGGCGCCACTGCGGAAGACCTACGCCGGACCAAGTCGAGTCCGCTCGTACGTAAAATCGCGCAGGAGCACGGCGTCGATATTTCAAAACTCGAAGGCACTGGTCTAAGTGGTCGTGTAACTAAGAACGATATCCTCAGCTTCATCGAATCAGGAACGGCGCCTGCACCTGCACCTGCTCGGACTGCTCCTGCCCCTGTGTCTCCAGCACCTGCGCAGCCGCAGGAGATCGTTGCGCCACCGGCGCCGAAGCCGCAGGCCGGCGATCGAGTCGAGCAGATGAGCGTGATGCGCAAGAAGATCGCCGAGCACATGGTCCTATCGCGACGCACTTCAGCGCATGTCACGACTGTTTACGAAATCGATATGACGCGCGTCGCACGCCTGCGCGATGAGCATCGCGATGAGTTCATGCAGCGAACCGGGACCAAGCTCACCTTCATGCCGTTTATTTTCGAAGCTGTGAACAAAGCATTACGAAAGTTTCCCATCTTCAACGCACAGGTAAACGGCGACCAGATCATTTACAAACAGGACATCAACCTGGGGATGGCTGTCGCACTCGACTGGGGATTGATCGTGCCGGTAATTAAACGTGCCGACGACTTGAGCATCTCCGGACTGGCCCGCACTGCAAACGATCTTGCAGACCGCGCCAGGACCAAGCAGCTCAAACCGGATGAAGTGACTGGCGGAACGTTCACGATCACGAACCCAGGTGTGTTTGGTGGTCTCTTTGGAACACCAATCATTAATCAGCCGCAGCTTGCGATTCTCGGCGTTGGTAAGATCGAAAAACGGGCCAAGGTGATGACGACACAAGATGGTGACGACTTCATCGGCATTCGTTGGATGGCTTACTTCGCACTCAGTTTCGATCATCGCGTGATCGATGGTGCCGATGCAGAAAGGTTCCTGGCTTTCGTTAAGGAGCAATTAGAGAGTGGTGATTTTTCTGTTTAGAAAGCCACAGATTTGACGAATCCGTGATATCTGTGGCTCCTCTTATTGCGATAAAGTGGTGATTAGATGAAGAAATGCGGAGGCTATTGACTTAGCTCTGGCGAAGGTCTAAGAGATGTCATCCGCAAAATTTAACTAGCGGGAGGCGAGGAGCAACACTCGCCATTGTGAAGAAGACGCGCGCAAAGAAGCGCGTTAACTAAGTCACCAGTTTGAAGGAGATAAAATCGATGGTATTCACTAAACATAAATTGTTTGCCCCGGCAGTGCTTACTACCTGCCTGTTAGTCTTCTCAGCCTCCCCATTGCTGGCCCAGGATAAGACGAATCCGGCTGGCTCGCGCACCGTCACCAGCGGTCAAAAACTGAAAATCAAAGGCGTGGTCACTCGACGTGATTCTGATACGTTCACTGTCCGTGATATGAACGGCGTGGATACGGTGGTCCGTCTGAGCGACAAGACCACTGTGAAGACTCATGGTGGGTTCCTGCGAGGCGGCACAAACTACGCACAGACCAGCATCCTGCGTGGTCTAAATCTCGAGGTCGAGGGACGGGGCAACAGTTCGGGTGAGTTGGACGCCGAGAAGATTCGGTTCAACGAACAAGACATCAAGACTGCACGCGCCGTCGAATCGCGAGCTGCGCCACTCGAGGAGAGAGCGTCTGATACGGAAAACAAACTCAGCCAGGTTGAAGCTAATGCGCAACGGCTGTCGGGCCAATTGGAAGAGTTGCAGGCTGTTTCCAACGCTGCACGAGGCGGCGCGAAAGCAGCTCAGGCAACCGCTGATGCGGCTGTCGCTGGTGTGAACGCAACCAACGAGCGCATTTCCGCTTTGGACGACTATCAGCCGCAAACCACTACTGCCGTGAATTTCAAGACGGGCAGTGCGGTGCTTTCACCTGAATCAAAGACAGCCCTGGACGACATCGCGAGCAAGGCATTGAACGCGAAGGGCTACGTGCTTGAAGTTTCGGGTTATGCCGATTCAAGAGGCAGCGTTAATCTCAATCGTGCGTTGAGCCAGCGTCGTGCTGATGCGGTGATTCGTTACCTGGTTGAGAACCACCAAATTCCGCTCCGTCGCATCATTACTCCGTATGGCTATGGTGAGATGAACCCGGTTGGGGACAACACTTCGCGTGAGGGCCGTGCACAGAATCGTCGTGTTGAGATCAAGTTGCTTGTAAACAAGGGACTGACTTCTCCAGCACCGACGATGAATCCTGGCACGTCTGGTTCAGGTTCGGGAAATTAATCTGGGCTGCGCGGAGTTTCACGTCGTGTGCAACTCCGCGCCTCTTACGTGGCACCAAAGAGTCGTGGATCATGCCGTCATAAAAGCGGTAGGATAGGTACATGCAGGCCAGCAACTGGCGGCATGATACAGACTCCGGGGTGTCAAAAATGATTTTGGGGGTTGAGAAAAAACTTTTGCGGCCGGCGTTCCTAATGGGACTGCTGGCCGTTTTTCTGTGTGTACCAACTGTGCAGGGGCAAACGACTAAAGACTTGCCGCCCCCGCCTCCGCTCTGGAAAGCGAAACCCACACCCACTCCTAAGCCGGTAGAGCCTGACGTGATCGCTGACGTGATTCGGACCACTTCGAATCTCGTGATGGTGCCGGTGTCCGTGACCAATCAGCAGGGCCAGGCAGTGCAGGGATTACAGCTCGCTGACTTTCGTCTCGAAGAAGAAGGTAAGCAACAGGAGATCTCCGGCATCGGCGATCCGGAACAGGTGCCGTTGGCGATTGCGGTGCTGTTTGACGTTTCGAGCAGCACGAGTCAGAAAGGATTTTTTGCGTCGCAACAGCATGCAGCGGCGACTTTTCTCAGGCTCGTGATGAAGCCGGCGGACAGGGCAGCGATCTTTACGATCACCGAT
This sequence comes from Pyrinomonadaceae bacterium, assembly GCA_036377375.1. Classification (GTDB taxonomy): domain Bacteria; phylum Acidobacteriota; class Blastocatellia; order Pyrinomonadales; family Pyrinomonadaceae; genus PSRF01. Next base: position 14,005 of record DASUYO010000258.1, on the reverse strand, counting down.
AAAGCGACGATGATTCAACCTCTTGCTTCCGCTGAAACTTCAGCCGCAAAGATGTTGACGATTCCGGCCGCCACATCGCCTGTTCCGACAGCTTTCTACGACACCGTCACAGCCGCCGCGAAGTATCTGACGAGTGCGCCCAGCAATTTCCGGCGCGTGATTGTCGTGTTGTCTGATGGCGATGATAACTTCAGCGAGGCGATCCGAGACTTGTCGATTGCTGAAGCGCGTGCCGTACAAAGCGGAAAGCAGCCGTTCGCTGGAACGCGGGCGGATTTACAACAGCGTCATCAAAGAGCAGTTGCTCAAGTACAAAAAGCCGTGCAGCAGGCGGATGTGATTTTTTACTCAGTGAATCCTGGTGGTCCATCTGTGCAGCTGAATCAGATCGCAATGCGAGCTGAGCGAGGCATGGAGGCGATTGCGGAAACCACCGGCGGCACTGCGTTCGTTCCTGATTCGGATAAGGATCTCGAGCGAGTGTTTCGACAAGTCGCAGCGGAGCTGCGAGGGCAGTACTTGCTGCAATACTACGCCGATTCCGAGAAGATCCCGGCCGGGACGTTTCGCCGCATACAGGTCAGTGTCCCGTCGCGCGGCGATGTGCGCGTTCGCGCCCGCCAGGGCTACTATCCCAAGAAGCAAACAGAGTAGCCACAAAAAGCACACAAAAGAAGACTAGCCACAAAAAGGCACAAAAAGCACAAAAGAATTATTTTGAGAGAGTTCAGCTCTCAAATGGCTTTGCCTCAAAAGTCACAACAGAGCGCCAACGGCGCGAGATATAAAAGCCAGGGGCAAGCGCGAAGCGAAGCGAAGCGCGTCGCCCCTGGTTAGAGCGAGACCACAACTTCGAGGCCTGAAAGGCCGAAATACACAGGTATTCCGCCCTTTCAGGGCTGGAATTGAACTTTGATTATCTTCCAGGGGCGACGCGCTTCGCGCTTGCCCCTGGCTTTAATATTCCGCGCCTTTGGTGCTGCAATTTGTATGTTTGATGACTTTTGAAGCAAAGCCCTCTCAAATTCATTTTTGCGCTTTTTGTGCCTTTTTTGCGGCTACTCTTCTTTTGGCGGCTACTGACGCATGACAACCAACACGTCTGCCAATCGATTGATCACGTTAAGCAGGGTTCGGCCGGCGGGGTCGAATTGATTCGCGTTTGCCTGCTCTTCGGCAGTGGCGGCGCCTGCGGCGACACCCGCAAGCTTGATGTAGTAAGGCTGAAGCTCAGGCGTGTTGCGAAACTCGATCTCTAAGCGATCCAGACCTTCGCGAAACCCGGCGATGCTGTTTTTGACAAGTGTTTTGCTCTCCTGGTTCTTTGCCACTATGGCCGGCGAGGCTTCATTCCTGCGTGTGGCCTCATCAACTGCGGCGATGCCACTCGTTACTCCGCCGAGCAAGTAAATAAACTTCGTCATTAACTTGATTTGATCGGCGACTTTCGTCGCGCCCTGAGTTCGCACTTGCGCGCCCTGGGTCTGCGCCTGAGCTGCACTTGTTTTCGGCTTGGCGGTGGTCGCACGTTTGCGCGTTTGGGAGAACGCGGAAGAGGGAGTTAAAAGAAGGAGGGCCAGTAAAGTGGTTGCGGCTATACGTTTCAAGATGTTTTCTCTCCTCTTCGGGTTGGTGTTGTTCGCGCTTTGTAGGGCCAATTGTACCAGAGACCAACGCGACTGTTAGAATGACGCCGAAACACCGCCATCTGGTTGCATGATGAGACAGCTTTTGGTCCAACGCTTAGGCCTTGTTGATTACGAATCGGCCCTCGCAATCCAAAAAGAGACCGAGCTGGCGGTCAAATCAGGTATTCAACCGGACACACTCCTGCTGCTCGAACACCCGCACACGTTGACTATCGGACGTCGTGGCGACAGCTCATCAGTGTTCCTCGACGAAGAGCAACTGCGAGCGCGCAACGTCACACTGTTTGAGACGAACCGCGGGGGAAAAGTGACTTATCACGGTCTGGGCCAGGTAGTTGGTTACCCGATTATCAATCTTAGCCCCGATCGCGAAGATGTTCATCGTTACGTGCGCGACCTTGAAGAAGTGCTGATTCGGACCATGTCAGACTTCGGAATCGACGCGTTTCGGATCGAGGGTTTGACCGGCGTTCACACACAACGCGGAAAGGTGGCGGCAATTGGGGTGCACATTTCCCGCTGGGTCACGACGCACGGCTTCGCACTCAACGTAAACACCGATCTGAGTTACTTCAATTTGATAATCGCCTGCGACGGTGAGCCAGTCACCTCCATGGAAGAGCTGCTCGGAACCCAAGTCGACTTGAGCGTCGTCGAAGAATGTATTATGGCCCACTTCTCCGACGTCTTTTCTTATCCGTGTCATCAGTGTTTATCTGTGGCCTAATATGCTTACCATCGATCAGATCCACGAAGCCCACGAACGTATCTCCTCGCGTATTCACCGCACACCGGTGCTGACGTCTCGGCAGTTCAACGAAGCTGCCGGCAAGGAAGTCTTTTTCAAGTGTGAAAACTTTCAACGCGCCGGATCATTCAAGATTCGCGGCGCTACTAACAAAATCCAATCGCTCAGACTGGCAGAGAAGCAACAGGGCATCGTCGCCTTTTCATCAGGTAACCACGCGCAGGCCGTTGCGCTCGCAGGTCGTGAAGCTGGTGTGCGCGTCCTGGTTGCAATGCCTCAGGATGCACCGGCGGCTAAGGTTGCAGCAACGCGCGGCTACGGCGCGGAAGTCGTGTTCTACGATCGCCAAAAACAGGATCGCGAAGCGTTCGCACTCGATCTCGCCGAACGCGAGCGGCTCGTCATGGTCCCGCCGTACGACGACTACTTCGTTCTTGCGGGACAGGGAACGTGTGGTCTGGAACTGCTGGAGGATGTGCCGGAGCTCGATTGCGTGCTCACGCCTTGCAGCGGTGGAGGACTGTTCGCAGGTGTTGCTACGGCGGCGAAGGCTTTGAATCCGAAGATTCGCTGTTTTCCCGTTGAGCCGGAGACTGCCGACGACACGCGCCAATCGTTGCTAAAAGGCGAGCGTGTTTCAATCCCGCCTCCACCGACGATTGCTGATGGCCTGCGTGTTCAAATCCCCGGCAAGCTGACGTTTCCCATTACTCAGAAACTCGCAGACGATGTCCTGACTGTCTCAGATGACGAGATCATCGCGACGTTGCGCTTTATTCTGTTTCGAATGAAGTTGTTGGTTGAAACATCAGGCGCAACCGCCGCCGCCGCAGTAATGTTTGGCAAACTCCCCTCGAACGTTCGCCGCATCGGCGTCGTCCTATCCGGCGGCAACATCGATCCCGAACTATTGAAATCCATCATCAATCCGTGAAATCCGAGGCTAAAAAACAACCTCACCGATCAAAAACGACGCAAGATTCGCAATCACGATTACTACAAAATCTCGCCATCGCGTCTCCTTCCCAAACGCCAACCAGAACAACAGACACTCCGCCACCGGCGCAAACACTTCCGCGACGAGCAAAAACAAGGCCCGCGAGTGATTGATCATCAGGAGCGGCAGCACGAGTACGACTATCGGATAGGTACACGCGGTCAGCCAGAGTCCCGCGAATATACGCCGCCGTTTCGGATGATGAGGCGAGAGTCCAAAGAAAAGAACCGGTGTCTCGATCGCGATTGTGAGCAAATATCCAATCGGCAGAAAGCGCCAGAGTTCGTAAGGCGACACTAAATCATCCTCAGCAGGAACGGCGCTTCAGCCAGCACGTGCGCGATAGCGATGGTGAAATAAACATCGCGTGTAGTGGAGTAATCGATTGAAAACCCAAACCAAAGAACAACAACGGCTGCAACCGCAACCACGAGCAATCCAGTGACGATCCGCGGAAATCCCTTCGGATGCCGTGCTACCGGAACCGTCTTCACGTCCCAAAATCTCCGACTTGCCATCCGTCCAATCAGCGGCAATGCGACGATCCAAACGCCGTAGTGCAACATCTCCAAAAACATGTGCACTGAAACCAGCAAATGACTCGACACTTGCGGTAATACTTCCGCGCCGGAATGCTGCGTGATGCGCCAAAAGAGACCGTTGTCATCTGAGAGCGGCGCCGTTCGCGACAACTGCCAGATCATCGCCGCAAGCATCAGCGGCAACAGGCACAGGCAACGTCGATAAGCGCGCGACCACGCGGGACGTGTGCGACGAAGATGCCGGTCCAAGAACCAGAGGGCGATCAGCGGATGCACGTACACGATTGCCAGGCTGAAGAAGTTCGGCCCAAGCCAGTTCAACGAACAGAGCGCGAGGCCGACTGGGACCAACCACGTCCAGTTCGCTCGCGTCTTCTGCCTGCTGCGCAGCCAAACCAGCAACGCGAGCCAAACGAGCAGCAGAGTATTCCAGGAGGCGATGATCGTGGACCACGCCTCCTCACTCCACGGCGCTGCGTTGTAGATGAATGGAAGCGTGACGTACGCGAACGTCAGAATCCCCAAGCCGATAAACGCCGTCAGAAAGAAGTTGCGAGATCTTCCAAAGCGCACCGGCAGGCGCATCAGAAAATAATGCAGCTCAAACCAGTTGTGCGGACCGGCAAAGAGAAAGAGCGTGACGATCGACACCTGTAACGGCAGCCAACTCGCCAAAGCTGCGGACGCGAGAGTACACAGTACGACTATCGCGACGAACACTTTCGCGCTCGGCACCGTTCTCACGATGGGCCACGTCTTTAACTCAACAGCGCTCTGCACTTATTCTTCGCCGGGATTGTTCCCCTTTTTCAGCGGGATGATGAGACGCATCGGTCTGCCCGACATCTGATCGTCGGGAACCACCTCGATATCAAGTCCACCGATCGTGGATTTTCCGTCGGCCAGCGCCTGCGGCAGGTTTCGCCAGCGCCACGATCCCGGTGGTCCGGCGTTGCCGCGAGTGATCATTGCGGCTGCGCCCAGCACGACTGCGACGAACAAAACTGCGCCGAGCGCTTTTTGAGTCCGGCCAAATGAAGACGATCGTGCAAACAGGACGCCGGCGACCGACACAGCCAGAAACATCAGCAGTCCGGCGATGATCGTGCGCGGCGCGCTGAAAGCGATAGCGCCCCTCACTGGTCCAGCGCCAGGAGCGTCATTGAGCGCGGCGCGAAGAGTCTGGAAGTCAGACTCTGAAATCTGGAGTTTTGCCTCGTAAAGCTTTCCATCCGGCACGATCTCAAGACTCGTGTGCAGGACAGATTTGGCCGGCTTCGGCGATGTTTTGGGTTTTGCGACATCAGCCTTGGTGGAAATGGTGACAGCAAGGATCAGACAACACGCGAACAGAAGGGATTTCATTATCAAGCTCCTTTCGAGGAGGCGTCTTTGACTTAACTGACTCTGGGGACCTTATACTGTAAAATCCTTTGAGAGGTAAACAATTTGGCCCGCGAACTCCGTGTAATCAGCAACAATCAGAGGGTCCGTCAGCCCAAACCCGAATGGCTGCGCATTCGTCTCGGCGATCCAACCAACCAGAACCAGCTGCTGCAATTGATTGAAGGACTCAATCTGCACACCGTCTGCCAGGAGGCACGTTGTCCTAACATTTTCGAGTGCTGGTCCGATCGGACCGCGACTTTCATGCTTGGCGGCGACATCTGCACGCGCCATTGCGGCTTTTGCGCCGTCGGTAAAGGGAAGCCTGGTGAGTTAGATACAGAGGAGCCGCGGCACGTTGCCGAGGCGGTGAACCACTTGAATCTGGCCCATGCCGTGATCACTTCAGTCAATCGAGACGATCTGCCCGATGGCGGCGCCGCGCACTGGGCCGAGACCGTCCGCCAGGTCCGCGCTATGAATCCTGACTGCAAAATCGAAGTTTTGATTCCTGACTTCAACGGCGACGAAGCAGCGCTCAATACTGTGCTTGATGCAAAGCCGGATGTGCTCAATCACAACACGGAAACAATCGCGCGCTTGTATCGACGCGTCAGACCGGATGCGAATTACCAGCAGTCGTTAACGCTTTTGCAGCGTGCTGCGGCGAGGCGCGACCGCGAAGATCGTGGCATGTTTACGAAGAGTGGAATCATGGTCGGCCTCGGAGAAATTTTCGAAGAAGTCGTGGACCTCATGCACGACTTGCGCAGCGTTTCCTGCGACATCATGACCATCGGTCAGTATCTCCAACCACACGCCCGGCGTTTGCCGGTCGAGCGCTACGTTACTCCGGAAGAATTTGCGGAGTGGCGCGAAATCGGCATGACGCTCGGATTTCATCACGTTGAATCGAGCCCGCTGACGCGTTCCTCCTATCACGCGCGCGAGCAAGCCGCGAAATGAAAGCGTCAATCTTCAGACAGCACGGTGGACCGGAAGTGCTCGAGTACACCGATGTGCCTGAGCCCCGGATCCGCGCGAACGAAGTGCTGGTCGAAGTCAAAGCCTGCGCACTGAATCACCTCGACATCTTTGTTCGCAACGGGCTGCCGGGAATCGAGATTCCGCTGCCGCACATTCTCGGAAACGATGTCGCCGGAATTGTTCGCGAAATTGGAGAGTTGGTGACGTGGGTTAAGCCCGGTGATGAAGTGATGGTCCAACCGGGCGTTTCGTGTGGACATTGCGAAGCGTGCCTGAGCGGCCGGGACAATCTTTGTCGTGAGTACGACATGATCGGGTATCGTCGCAACGGCGGTTATGCAGAGCTGGTCGCTGTTCCGGGCGTAAACATCATTCCCAAGCCCTCGGACTTGAAGTGGGAAGAAGCAGCGGCATTACCGCTCGTTACAGTGACGGCGTGGCACATGCTGGTCACGCGAGCCAACGTGCAACCGGGGGAAGATGTGTTGGTGCACGCGGCGGGGAGCGGCGTGGGTTCAGTGGCAATTCAGATTGCGAAGCTACGCGGCGCGAGAGTGATCACGACGGCGAGTTCTGAGGACAAGCTAGCGAAAGCGCGTGAACTCGGCGCGGATGAGACTGTCAACTATTCGCGCGACGACTGGCCGAAGGAAGTCAGACGGCTAACGGAGCGGAAGGGTGTAGATGTTGTCGTAGAACACACGGGCGCCGCCACGTGGCCCGGATCGATTAGCGCGCTCAAAAACAACGGGCGGTTAGTCACCTGTGGAGCGACCAGCGGCTATGACGCACGCACGGATCTCAGGCAGGTGTTCTTTCGACATTTAACGCTGCTCGGATCGTTCATGGGATCGAAGGCTGAGTTGCTCGAAGCGATGAAGTTTGTGGCGCAGGGGAAGATTCGTGCGGTGGTCGATCGAGTGTTGCCGCTCAGCGAAGCGCGCCAGGCGCACGAGCTGATCGAGGATCGGGCTCAGTTTGGGAAAATTATTTTAGCCGCAGATGAACGCAGATGAACGCAGATTATTTTCCTGAATAGTCTTCGACGACGAACCGCTTCTTTATCAACTCCAGATTTCCCTCTTCAAGGTTGAAGTTCGTTCCGGCCACGACCTTTTTCTTATCTTTCGTGGCAGCCCAATCAACAACCTGAGGCGCGTTGGTGCGCAGGAACGTGCTGTCGTCCGGTTGCAGAGGTTTGCCGTCTTTACGCGAAAAGACCCAGACGTACGTGTACTGACCGTTGCGAATGTACTGAAGCGCCTCTTCGAAGTCAGTGAGCGGGGATGCCGATGGAATTGCGGTCGCTGTGGGCGAGGGACTACTCCTCGTCGAAGTGCTCGGCGCACTGCTGCCGCCGCACGCAGCGAAGAACAATACGATAGTCAAAACTTTAAGGCAGGCCGGAATTCTCATCGATCTTTTCATCCCTAATGTACATGATCGTGCACTCAGTGTCTTCGTAAACGATATCAAACCAGCCGCTCGCTCTCGCATGGTCAAAGAAGTCATGATGATTATTGTCGGAAAACACGTACCGTGCGCCGAAGCGATCGCGAATCAAAGGGCCCGGATCTTCCTCATGACCGAGCGTGATGCTCTCGTAGAGATTCGAGAGGTCGGGATTCTTATCGTAGAGATAACTCGGATCGAGCCCCGACACGTAGTAATGCGTCTCGTCGTAATAGAAGAGTCGCGGAAAGTCGTCCCAATCCGTGTTGAAGACCAGCTGCCCGGGAGGCACGTTATGACGCATCCATTGTGCGCCGGCGCGGTAAAGGTCGTGAGGCTCACTTTGCCCAATCTCTATATTTTCCGCGCGCAGATTAAAGAAGAGAAAAACGCTCAACACTAAAGCCACCGCAGAGACGGCACTCGTGCGAATCCAGTCGCGGAAATCAGTCTCTTCTTTCTCCGCGGGCGGCGCGCCCTCACGATCGAAAAATGGTTTCAGCTCCTCGAGCACATCGGCTGGGAGGCGCGTCAGATATGGACGATAACCTTCCAGCCATGGCTTTAGTGAAAAACCAGCAAACAGGATCGCAAACGGCGGCCAGTACTCCGCGATTCGCTTCCAACGTGCGGTCATGATCATCAACGCTGTCGAAAACAGCAGAAAGAAGATCTGATGATGACCGCGCCTGCGCTCAGAAGGCTCAAAGGCTATGTAGCCGGCAAGCATCGCGATACAAGCCACCGCCGAGTTGGCGAGAAACTCCCACGAATCATACGGATACCATTCAGAGCCGACCTTGGTATTGAAGTCTGACGCGACGAGCTTGATCTTCATGTGCTCGAAAAGCAGTTGCAGGTTGTGAGGAAAGTAGGGATTGATTATGAGTCCGGCTGCACATCCGACCAGCACGTACACGAGAGGCCGCCATTCAAACTTCTGTTCCGAAATCGCGACTGCCACCACCCAGAAAACCGCCGCCATGATAAGCAATACAAAGAGGTCGTAGGTCCAGGTGAAGATAATGGCCAACGGCTCCAGTGGCCAGTATTTCCTCTTGAAAAACAGGTGAATCGCGATAATCAGGTAAACAATAGCGAGCGGCGGTGCCTTCGCCATGTTCATCCGAAATAGAAACGGAGCAGAACACGCTAGCAGCGCAATCAACCACACCAACGCATAACGCACGCGATAACGCAGCAACAGCCAGTAGCACGACAGCACGGCCAGACTTCCGAACATTATCGACGCTATCTTCGCGCCCATACGTGGATCGTCAAATCTTGCAAATGGAATCTGGATTATGTGGAACAGCAGATGATGGTCCACGTAGTCCTTCGCGTTCAGTGTGGTGAGCGGAAGCCAGGGAAATGCCGGAGGAAAGTGTCCACTTTTAATCGAGTCCCAAAGTATGCGCGTCCATTTGATGTGGTAATAGCCGTCGAAATCGCCGCAGCAGATCGCCGAAGTGGAAAACTGAAGTTTCCAAAAAATGAGAACGACGGCAACTATCCCGATTACAAGCTGGAGTTCTCGATTTTCTGATACGGATTGAAGCTTGGAGAGTGTGCCGGAAGATGTCGTCATCAATCGTTCAACTGTCTCTCATTCGCAACGTCACAGTTGTTCGATCAGATCGAGAAGTGCGCGAGGATCGATCGGCTTGGTCATGTGAGCATTGAAGCCCGCGTTGGTCGATCGTTCCTTGTCGTCAAACATTGAGTAGCCGGTAACGGCGACCATCGGAACAGTCTCGTAACCGGGCATCGTCCTCATTTCGCGGGCCAATTGATACCCGTTCATCTCGGGCATGCCGATGTCGGAAATTATTACGTCAAACTGGCGCTCGCGTGCTGCTTTCAGTGCCGCAGGAGCGGAGGCCGCGGTTACCACCGAATATCCGGCGTGGGTCAACACCACTGCAAGCATCTCTGTGACGTCAGCAACGTCGTCCACGACTAAAGCCGATCTGCGCGTGTCTGGTTCAGCCCGCAGGATTTCAGCGTCAGGTGTATGGTCGGCTGAGTGATTCGACTGATTGGATAAAAACTGAGTCAGGAAGTAGATGGGTGAGGGTTGAGAGCCAACACTTAGGCACGATGAATGATCTCGCATCGAGGCCGCCTTTCCGCAATTTTTAGCCAGACCGCGTGTTGTATGGAGAGCGGGTTTAATGTAGCCGAAAGAATCCATGGTGTCTACACAACTCGTGATTTTTGATATGTGCTTTGTGCATCTTTATAGCAGCTGAAAGAAAAACATCGTGGACAGTCGTAAATTATTTTGTTACGGTGAGCCAAACTCAAAATACACATAAGGAGCGAACCACATGGTAGCCAGAAGAGGAGCTAAAAAGTCCCGCGGCGCGCGCAAAGGTGGCGGTAGAGGAACAAAGAAGAGGGCCTCCAAATCGAAGGGTCGAGGAGGCGCAAAGAAGTCCACGAAGAAGGGCGGGAAGAAGGCAGGAAAGAAGGGCGGCGCTGGTAAGAAGGGTACGAAGAAAGGCGCCAAGGGTACGAAGAAAGGCGGCAAGAGAAGTAGTGGTGCTGGTAAGAAGGGCACGAAGAAGCGGTCCAGGAAGTCAGCAGCAGGCGCCGGTACAACATCCAGCGTTGAGAGTTACGAGCTGCCGGAAAGCACCAGCTCCGCAGGAACCGGTGAAGAAGGTGCGGGCACTGAGTCTGACGCCGCGAGCGAAGAGAGTAGTTAGATTTGAGCCACTGTAGACTCGGTGGCTGACAGACGGTTTGATGTATCCAGCCGGCAATCTCTTTATTCCTGTAGCGCACGGCCAGTTAGAAGCAATTCTCAAAGAGCCTCGCCATGCTTCGCCGAAGGGCGTGGCCCTGGTCCTACATCCACATCCGCTCGGCGGCGGCACGATGCACAATAAAGTTGTGTTTCGCGCCGCCGCGGCGTTGAACGATGCCGGCCTCACCGTGCTCCGAATCAATTTTCGTGGTGTTGGTCAAAGTACCGGCGAGCACGACGAAGGACGTGGAGAGCGCGACGACGTTAGAGCCGGATTGGATTACCTGTCGCAACAATATCCCGGCCTGAAAATAGTGTTGTGCGGGTTTTCGTTCGGCGCCAGAGTCGGACTGGAGGTGGGCATCAACGACGCGCGCATAGCATTTCTGATTGGCATCGGGACTCCACTCGAAAAATACGACTTCAGTTTTCTTGCTGCCTGCCGCAAGCCTTTATTGCTGGTCCATGGTGAGCACGATGAGTTTGGCGACGTGAATGAATTGCGAAAATTCGTTGCAGAACTGGAGAAAAACACGCCCGTGCGGTTAGTCGTAATCCCGGGCGCCGGCCATTTTTTTGAGGATCGCCTCGACGACCTCAAGCGCACGATAACCGACTGGACCACGAAACAACTCGCATGAGCGAATACAGAGACCCAGCCATTCGAATTACCCTGCTGCCACGCGATACAAACTCACGCGGCACGATCTTCGGCGGCGTTATACTCAGTTACATCGACACGGCCGGAGCCATTGAGGCACATCGCCACACACGAATGGAACGTTTTGTGACCGTCGCGATGAAGGAAGTGATCTTTCACAAACCGGTATTCGTGGGCGACCTGGTGAGCTTCTACGCCGAAACCGTTCGGGTAGGGACGACATCAATAACGGTTCGCGTGGTTGTGGAAGTGGAGCGATTGAATAAGAGCGAGCGGATGCAGGTGACTGAGGCCGAAGTCATCTACGTCGCCGTTGACGAGCACGGTGAAAAGATGAAGATCATTGCCGAATGATTTTGTGCTTTTTGTGGCTCAATTAAGTCTTGCCTGCATCCTTCTCAACGCGACCGCAGCTTCCGTAAAGTCCGGCTTTTGCTCCAGTGCCAAGCCATAGTGCCTCGCCGCCTCAAGAAACTGGCGCCGCGTTTCATAAACACGCCCGAGGTTGAAGTGCGGAAACGCATACGACTCATAACGCGGCGCCAGCAAAGCGCGCTTGAACCAGCGCACAGATCCGTAAGGATCTCCCTTCGCCAACAGGTAACTCCCGATGTCGTTGTAAGGATTACCCAGCGTCTCGTCTACTCGAATAGCTTCCAAACATTCGTCGATTGCCTCGTCGTAACGTTTCTGAAAACTGTAAACCCAGCCAAGAAAGGTGTGAGCCTCAGCGGTGGGATAAGTCTCAATTGACCGTTTGTAAAGCTCAATGGCGCGCTCGTAATCATGTGCGAGCTGAGCTTCGTAAGCCTCATGGAAAAGCTGGTTGGCTTCAAAGCGTTTCGCTGCTGAGATGTTGTCGTGGATATCCATAAATCCATCCACAGGTTAGTTGCAGTTTGGACCGGCTTTCTTAACTGTGTCCAATCGCTTGATGCGTCCTTCGACGGTCGGCCCGATTGCAGCTACCGCACTGATTGCATTTTGCAGTGCTTCAGAATCGGTCGGTGCACGTTCTGGGGCGAGAATAATAGGCGCATCCTTGAACACGGTATAACCATCGCCACCTTTCAGCGCCACGAAAGTCGTGGTGACCAGCGTGTATTTTTTGGTATAGACGAGGGGCTGCCCATTTACCTTCACGTCGATAATTCTGTTGCCGGCGGGTTTGGAAGCATCGAAAGAAAACTGGATCCCGGAGACCTGCGGAAAACGTCCCGGCTCCGCATCTTCCGCACTTCGCGCGACGCCGTGCTCCAGTGCTGCGCGTAGCGTGGCGCCAGTTATTTGTATCTTAATCAGTTTGTTTTTAAAAGGCAGAATCCCCAGAACGTCCCTGACCGTCAGCGGCCCGGGCTGAATGAGCTCATCTGCACGTATGGAGCCGCCATTTAACAGCGCCACATCCGCGTTAGTCGCTTTCCGAAACGAGTCGGCTACAAAGTTGCCGACATTCGTTTCCTGTGTCCGATTCTCCGCGCTGCGAGCGTCAAGCGGCACGCTGGTCTGGCCCACTCCTTTCGCCAGTTGAGTTAACAAATCTGCATATTTATCGGTGACAGATGTAAACTCGGGCGCTTCGTTTGCTGTTTCCGGTCCCACAGGAACGATCTTCCAATCGATACTCTCGAGCTCGCCTGACGTTTTCGAGATGTTAAGATCGATCTGACCCATTTCACGAGCGTCGGCAGTCATCTTGAAAATCGGAGCAACGCCGGCGTGGGATTGCAGCAACGTGTGCTCGTGCCCGCCGACGATCAGGTTTACATTTGCGCAACGCGCGACCTCTTTGTCTTCACCCATCGACAGGTGAGTCAAAGCAACGATGACCTTCACGCCCTGCGCGCGAAGCTCTGAAACCATCGCCTTCGCCGTGTCGCATGAATTGCGAAACTCAACATTTTCTCCAGGTGATGAAGTGATTTTTGTTTCCGGCAGCGTCAGTCCGAAGATTCCGATCTTCACGCCACCGAACTCGCGAATGACAAACGGCTGTGCGCCCCCGAAAGGTTTGCCCGTTGTCTTGTCGATAACATTCGCTGCAATCCAGCCAAACTTTGATTGCTTCATGCGCTCTTTCAAAACGTCAGGACCGAAGTCGAACTCGTGATTGCCGAATGTCGAATAGTCGAGACCGATGGCATTCCACGCGTCAATCATTTGTGCGCCTTTGTAAGTGATCGATTCAACCGAGGGCGAGATAGTGTCGCCTGCGAGAAGGAAGAGCGTGTTCGGGTTTTCCTGCTGCGCCTTTTTCCGGAGAGTCAGCAGTCGCGCAAGTCCGCCCTTCGTGCCTCGATCGACTGGTGCGAATTGATAGACGTCGTTGACCTGAAGCAGTGTGACTTTGACGTTGCAGTCGGTTTTCTGTTGTGCCGCGATCGACAGGAGCGCGGTTACAAAGAGGACCAGAGCCAGCGCTGTCCGGCGCACAAACATCAAAGAAGTTTTCATGTGGTTAACCTTCCGAACGGAATTGGAGTATTTACTTAGGACGTGAATTATACTCGGGGTATTCAATGCCGGATAGAGAGACATTGTTTATAACGGGATTTCCCGGGTTAATTGCGAACCGGCTCCTGGAGCGCCTGGCACGGCGAGACTGCCGTTTCATTCTGCTGGTTCAGCCTTCGTTGACAGCACGTGCGGCGGAAGAGATCGCGCGTATTTCGCAACTGACTGGAAAGAACGACGAGTTTCAGGTTATCGAAGGTGATATCAGCGAGCGCGGGCTTGCATTAAAACCTGCGGATCTCGAACTGGTCCAACAGCAGGCGACGCGCATCTTTCATCTGGCGGCAGTTTACGATCTGGCTGTTGCTGAGGATCTC
>DASUYO010000257.1:0-4222 GCA_036377375.1 Pyrinomonadaceae bacterium | reverse complement strand
CGATCTCGTTGCGTGACGCCGTTTGCCTTCACCGTAACCGCCGCGAATTCACCATCCCACTCAATCTTACCTTCCCATAGACACAATGGCGGATCGAAAGGAAGCGTCTGGCCAATCTCATAGAGGCATGTCTTCTGACTGCTGGAACCCGAGTTGAGTACGAGGATCTTCATCGTTCAATACGGCCAGCTCCAGTTCTTGACTTCCGGCAGATCGTCGCCGTAGGTGTCCACATACTGTTTGTGTTCCACCAGCTTGTCGCGCAGGAACTGCTTGAAATGTGCCCCGACGCGCTGCAGTCTCGGCACTCGATCCACAACATCGCCGGCAAGATGGTAACGGTCAAGATCGTTCAACACCGTCATGTCGAATGGCGTCGTAGTTGTGCCCTCTTCCTTGAAGCCTCGAACGTGCAATTTTGCGTGACCGGCACGTCGATAGGTCAGTCGATGGATCAGCCATGGATACCCGTGATAGGCGAAGATGATTGGCTTGTCAGTACCAAACATCGAATCGAAATCTCGATCCGAGAGACCATGCGGGTGTTCGCTGGAAGGCTGTAGCGTCATCAGGTCAACGACATTGACAACTCGAATCTTGATGTCGGGGAAATTCTGACGGAGCAGGTCAACCGCGGCCAACGTTTCCAGTGTGGGAACATCGCCGGCGCAGGCCATCACGACATCCGGCTCGTCGCCCTGATCATTGCTTGCCCACGACCAGACGCCGACCCCATTCGAGCAATGTTGAATGGCCGCATCCATGTCGAGCCACTGCAATTCTGGCTGCTTGCCTGCGACGATCACGTTCACATAATGACGGCTGCGCAAACAATGGTTGGCGACCGAAAGCAAACAGTTCGCATCCGGCGGCAAGTAGACGCGCGTGACGTCCGCTTTCTTGTTCATCACGAAATCAATGAAACCCGGATCCTGATGGCTGAAGCCGTTGTGATCCTGACGCCAGACGTGCGAGGTCAAAAGGTAATTCAACGACGCGATTGGGCGTCGCCAGGGAATCTGACGAGTGGTATTAAGCCACTTGGCGTGTTGGTTGAACATCGAGTCCACGATATGAATGAAGCCCTCGTAGCATGAGAAAAAGCCGTGGCGTCCAGTAAGGAGGTATCCTTCGAGCCAGCCCTGGCACATATGTTCACTTAAGACTTCCATGACGCGCCCGTCCGGCGAGAGGTTCTCATCCGTCGGTAGAATCCGCTCCATCCACTCCTTCTTGGTAACCTCATACAGATGGTCGAGCCTATTGGACGCAGTCTCATCTGGTCCGAAGACCCGAAAGTTACCGGTGTCCTCGTTCAGTTTCATTACGTCGCGCAAAAAAGCACCCAGCAGTCTTGTTGATTCCGCAGTCTCTGTACCCGGCTTAGCGACCGCAACAGCGTAGTCGCGAAAGTCTGGCATTGCGAGATCCTTCAACAGCAGACCACCATTGGCGTGTGGGTTCGCGCCCATACGACGATCGCCTACGGGTGCGAGTTCCGACAATTCCGGATTGAGTTTTCCATTCTCGTCAAACAGCTCTTCGGGGTTGTAACTCTTCAACCAGTCTTCAAGAATTTTCAAATGCTCCGGCTTGGTCGCTAGGTCAGCTACCGGCACCTGGTGTGAACGCCAGGTACCCTCGATCGGTTTACCATCGACAAACTTTGGACCAGTCCAGCCTTTCGGGCTGCGTAGAATGATCATGGGCCAGACAACAGACCCGGAACGTCCCGAGGAGCGAGCCTCTTTCTGAATGGCGTGAATCTCTTCGACCACCGCTTCGAATGTTGCAGCCATCGATTGGTGCATTGCTTCCGGCTGATCTCCTTCCACGAAATAAGGCTTATAGCCGTATCCAGTGAAGAGATGAATCAACTGGTCATCGCTAAGGCGGCCGAGGATAGTGGGGTTTGCGATCTTGTAACCGTTCAAATGAAGGATAGGAAGCACCGCGCCATCTCGCGCTGGATTGATGAACTTATTGGAGTGCCAACTCGTCGCGAGTGGCCCCGTCTCGCTCTCTCCATCACCAACCACACAGCAGGCGATCAATTCGGGATTGTCAAAGACCGCGCCGAATGCGTGTACGAGGGCATAACCCAATTCGCCGCCCTCATGAATCGACCCCGGCGTCTCTGGTGCAGCATGACTTGGGATCCCTCCGGGGAAAGAGAATTGCTTGAAGAGCTTTTTCAGTCCTTCTTCGTTTTGTTGTATGTGAGGGTGGATCTCGGTGTAAGTGCCTTCAAGGTAAGTGTTCGCGACCATTCCTGGACCACCGTGACCGGGACCACAAATGTAAATCATGTTCAGATCGTACTTCTTGATCACACGATTACAGTGAACATAGATAAAATTGAGTCCGGGAGTTGTTCCCCAGTGACCCAACAAACGAGGCTTGACGTGCTCGAGTTTCAGCGGCTCGCGCAAGAGTGGATTGGCGTACAGGTAAATCTGTCCAACCGAAAGATAATTGGCCGCGCGCCAGTAGGCATTCATTGTCCGCAACTCTTCCTCGAGAAGGGGACGCGTGGCCATAGAAAGTTTGCGCGCTTCTTTTGAGATTGCCACCGACATAAAAATTTCCTTTCATCACTGCCAAATTCTGACGATACCTACCTGTGCTTTGAACCTCGTCAATTCTGTTTACCTAGCTGCGCTTTTGCAGCCGCAACCACCTGATCCGGTTCGAACCCAAACTTCCTCTGCAATTCCTTGAGGGGTGCCGAAGCTCCGAATGTCTTCATCCCGACAACGTAACCAGAATTGCCAACGTATCGTTCCCAACCCAAGGTCGACCCTTGCTCCACCGCGACGCGTGCCTTCACGTTCGGTGGCAGCACACTGTTGCGGTACTCCTCGGTCTGATGATCGAAAATTTCCCAGGACGGCATTGACACTACTCGCGAACGGATTCCTTCAGCGAGCAGCTTCTCGTGGGCCGCGATCGCCAAACTAACTTCACTGCCTGAGGCTATCAGAATTACTTCAGGGTCTCCGTTCGGAGAGTCAGCGAGCACGTAAGCGCCGCGCGCGACTCCGGAGGCTGGCGCGTACTTGCTTCGATCAAGTGTCGGTAGGGGTTGCCGCGACAATACTAACGCCGCAGGTTGGTGACGCAACTTTAGGAGGTACCGGTAAGCCTCCACTACTTCATTGGCATCGCCAGGTCGAACTGTAAGCAAGCCCGGAATCGCACGCAGGGAGACAAGATGTTCGACCGGTTGATGAGTAGGACCATCTTCGCCATCGCCCATCGCATCATGTGTAAACACAAACAGCGCGGGCAGCTCCATGAGCGCAGCAAGCCGGATAGCAGGTCGGGCGTAGTCGCTGAAGATGAAGAACGTCGCGCCAAATGGGCGCAACTTCGATAACGAGAGACCGTTTACAATCGCCGCCATCGAATGCTCTCGGATCCCAAAATGCAGGTTCTTCCCGCCGGGACTTGCAGCCTGGAAATCACCGGCCCCAGCAAACGTCAGAGTTGTTTTGTTTGATGGCCCAAGGTCTGCCGAGCCGCCGAGAAACCATGGAATGTTTTGTGCGAGCACGTTCAAAACTTTGCCTGACGCGTCACGTCCAGCTACGCCCTTTGCGTCAGTCGGAAATACAGGGAGGTTCTGGTCCCACCCTGACGGGAGTTCGCGTCGCTGCATGAGATCAATTTCTTTTGCCAGTTCAGGATAAATGGCGCGATAGGCTTCCAACAGCTTCGTCCAATCGCGCCGCAACCTCGCACCGCGCTCGCCGAGACCCGAGGCAAAGTGTTCGTAGACTCCATCCGGAACGAGAAACTTTTCATTCTCGGGCCAACCGTAGCTGCGTTTTGTGAGCTCGATTTCTTCATCGCCGAGCGGCTCACCATGCGCTGCTGCTGAGTCCTGCTTGTGCGGCGATCCATAGCCGATATGGCTATCCAACACAATAAATGTGGGTCGGCCTTTTGTCTCCTGGAAGATGCTGAGGGCTTGTTCGATTCGCTCGATATCGTTGGCGTCTCCGACTCTCAGCACATTCCATCCATAAGCGATGAAGCGAGCCGCCACATCCTCAGTGAATGTTAGACGCGTGTTTCCTTCGATCGTGATGTGATTGTTGTCGTAGATCCAGCAGAGATTGTCGAGACCCAGATGACCGGCCAGTGAAGCAGCTTCTGATCCAATGCCTTCCATCAAACAACCATCTCCACAAACAGCGTAGATGTTGTAGTCGAAGAT
>DASUYO010000256.1:0-5182 GCA_036377375.1 Pyrinomonadaceae bacterium | reverse complement strand
TGACTGAGGACAGCAACAGCCTGATCTAACGTAACGCCCGGAAACCACGCGAGAAACTGCTCAATCGTGGCTCCGGATTCCAAGTTCTCGAAAAGAGCTTTGACAGGAATACGAGTTCCTTTGAAAACCCATGCACCGCCGAGTTTACCTTCGACGCGTTCAACTTCCGGGCAATTGCTCCAGTCCAACATCAACTACATGGTATTCTTGCCTCCAGCATCGCGCAAGGGACTTGAGACATTGTGGCTCACTTGAAAGAATGCCAACGCAACAAATCAACTTCAGAGTGAACGATGAGGAGCGTAGCGTGAATGCATTTCCGATGGCGCGGCTGTTGGATGTGCTGAGGGAACAGCTGCATCTCACCGGTACGAAAGAAGGGTGTGGCGAGGGTGAGTGTGGTGCATGCACCGTGATTATTGATGGACAGATTGTGAATAGTTGTCTTGTACCTGTGGGCCAGGTCAATGGATCTGAAATCACAACGATCGAAGGTGTCGCGCGTAATGAACAGTTACATTCCGTCCAGCAGGCGTTTATCGATCACGGCGGCGCGCAATGCGGTATCTGCACGCCGGGAATGATCCTTGCCGCTGTCGATCTGCTCAAACGCAATCCCGCACCAACTGAAGCAGACATTCGCAACGGCCTGGCAGGAAATCTTTGTCGCTGCACAGGCTACATGAAAATCTTCGAATCAGTTGTGCGTGCTTATCAAAAGTGAGGGCCTTCGTTCCCGATTACCAGTTAACTACGCCGGCTTCGCTCGCCGACGCTCTCACGCTGCTTAAAAACGAACCCGGCGTTTGGAAACCTTTTGCAGGCGGCACGGACCTCATGGTCCTGCTCGAAGCCGGCAAGCTGCCACATCACAATTACATCAACATTTGGGGCTTGAACGAGCTGCGTGGAGTCGAGCTAACGGACACGCACGTCACGCTCGGCGCGCTCACGACTTACACCGAAGTTCAGGCTCATGAAGTTTTGCAAAGTGAGTTTCCGATGCTGTGTCAGGCTGCGAGCGAAACAGGCGGTCTCGCGATTCAGAATCGAGGCACACTCGGAGGTAACATCGTCAATGCTTCGCCTGCCGCTGATTCTCCTCCCGCGCTGCTGGCCTACGATGCGGAGATTGAGGTCGTCTCGAGCCGTGACTCGCGTTGGCTGCCATATCACGGATTTCACACCGGCTACAAACAGTTCCTGCTTGGCGCGGATGAGCTGCTGACGCGAATCCGCTTGCCGCGCAACACACGCGACGCGACTCATTACTACCGCAAAGTTGGAACGCGAAAGGCGCAGGCAATTTCGAAAGTCTGTCTTGCTGCGTTAGCACGCGGCGAGCAGGGATACATCAGCAATGTTAGGATCGCGGTGGGAAGCGTCGCTCCAATAGTCGTTCGCTGCGTGCAAACAGAAAACATGTTGCGAGGACAAAAGCTCGATGCTGAAATCATCCAATCAGCTCGTGAAAGCCTGTCGCGAGAGATCTCTCCAATCGACGACATTCGCTCGACAGCAAACTATCGCTTGCAAGTAACCAAAAATCTGCTCACCGACTTTCTATTATCCGTGTAATCCGTGGCTAAAGATTTACCTATGCTACACATCGCGTTCAGTTCTTTGATAACGATCGCCATTCTGCTGTTTGGCCTTCAGCAGGAACCTCTCGAAGGTTTCATGACGGGTATTCGCGCCAATGCCGTCAAAGGTGAAGTGGTCTATCAGCATGAAGATGGAAAATTCGATCTCGAACCGGGACTGAAACTGGAAGAGGGTGACTTCATTCGCACCGGCGTCGACAGCTACGCGGAGCTGCTACTTCAACCCGGAAATTATTTGCGCCTGGGTGGCGAAACTGAATGCCAGATCGTCAGCGATCAGCACGACGACAAGATGCGATTGAAACTCAATCACGGTGCGATCAGCCTGGAGATCCTCGCCCGAAGCTTCTCGGACTTTTACTATTCCTCGGATCAAATCAACGAGCTGATCAGAGTGATAACGCCAAACGCTGAAGTGTTCATAACTCGACAAGGCATCTTCCGGATAAATGTCACTGCGGGACGAACAGAAGTGATCGCGCGCGGCGGTGATGCGGTCATCAATGGACGGCGCGTCAAAGAGAAGCATCGCGCAGTCGCGGCAAACGGCAGCGTCATGGTTACTGAAGTCGATTCCAAGCTCGAAGACAATTTTGATGCGTGGGCGCGCGAACGCGCCGCCAAGTTGGTCCATGCAAACAAACTCTTGCAGAACGAAGCGCCCTGGTCCAAGCGACAAAAGGACGAAGAACCGTCTGTCGAGATGCCCGAGGACAGCAAGGAAACGAACGACCACGGACGCGTAATCTCAGCAAAACCCGGAGCAGTTAACTTCGTCGAAGACGGCGTCGAGTTCACCAGAGCATCGCAAGACTGGCAACAACTGACCGAAAAGTCTCAACTCGAAACCGGCGACACACTGCGCACCGGCGCAAATAGTTTTGTTGAGCTGGTTCTCTTCCCTGACATGCACCTTCGTCTCGACGCATCATCTGAACTAAGGCTGGCGCAGCTTTCCAACGATTCGACTTCTATAAAACTTTTGCGAGGCTCGGCTATCGTCGATGTGGCACGTTTCGACAAAAAGCAAAGTCCGCAAATTACAATCGCGAGTCCGTCAACTTCAGTTGCGATAGCAGGCGATGGGAATTATCGAATAGACGGCGACCGAATTACGGTTCGATATGGCAAGGTGATCTTTAGCGGACGCTGCGTCGGTTCCTGCCGTAGAATCGAACGTGGAACTGTCTCCGAGTGCGACAAGAACGCTCGCGATAATTTTGATTTCTGGAGCGAACACCGCGGTGAAGGAGAGTTGTACAATGGACGCGGCACCGTCGCCATGGGAACTCAGCTAGCTCAAGTGCGGCGAGAGCGATTTCGCAATACCGGTTTTTGGCTTCAACAGCCCGGACAAACGTCTTACACTTTCGTGCCTTTTACCTCGAGCCTTTTTCGTTCACCGTATGGCGGCAGCTACTCAACTGTTCTTTCACCTCGGCGCATACCTAATCGCGTTGACGCCGGCGGCCGGCCGTCGTTTCCGTCTGGACACGTTATGCGACCGCGACCTTGATCCGAAGCTCGTAATCTCAGTCTGCGCAGGAAAACAAAATGACAACACCCGAAATCCCCTATAGTCGAAACGTCGTGCAACCTGTTGAGTGTATTAAAGCCGGATGGGAACTTGTGAAAGATCAGTACTGGTTGTTTGTTGGCATGTGTGCGGTGGGAGCCCTGATCGGCGGAGCCGTGCCGCTGGGAATTCTGCTTGGACCAATGATGTGTGGTTTGTATCTCACCTACTTTAAGCGCCGTCGAGGTGAGCCGATCGAGTTTGGGTTGTTGTTTAAGGGCTTCGACTTTTTTGGTCCAAGCCTGATTGCGACCCTCCTCCACTTCGTCCCCGTCATCGCCATCGTGCTTCCCGCATACATCTTTTTTTACATCACCATGATTGTCTCGATGGCAGCACAAGGCAATGACCCGAACCCAGCTGCGATGTTTGGCATCCTGGGAATGTTTGGTCTGTTCTGGTTGTTCGTAATGGTAGTTGTCATTGTGATCTCGATCGGGTTTACGTTTGCCTATCCGCTCATTGTCGACCGAAAGCTTCAGGGCTTCGACGCGGTGAAGCTGAGCTTCAAAGCAGCCATGTCAAACTTCTGGCGGTTGCTCGGCATGACGCTGCTCACTTCCTTGCTGAGTGTTGGTGGGGTTTTGCTCTGTTATGTCGGCGTCTTTCTGGTTTTTCCCATTGCTTACGGAGCTATAGCTTCAGCGTACGAGCAGGTGTTTGGACTGGCGAATCCGAACGAGAACTTTTCGAATCTGCCGCCACCGCCACCAACATTCACCTAAGCTGCGATGCCGCCTCCCGATCTGATCATTCGCGGGCAAAGAGTGGTATTGCCCGACACGATTGCTCCTCGCTCGATCCATATCCGCGAGGAGCGAATTGTTTTTATCGGCGAATACGACGATGTGACTGCAAACTGCGAGGTGGTTGACGCAGACGACGACTCGGTGATTATGCCGGGGCTTGTCGATACGCATGTTCATATCAACTCGCCCGGTCGAACTGAGTGGGAAGGTTTTCGAACTGCAACGCTGGCCGCAGCCGCAGGCGGCGTCACGACGCTCGTTGATATGCCGCTCAACTCGATTCCTGCCACGACAACGCTCGCCGCTTTCGATACCAAACTACATACTGCGCAAAACGATTGCTTTGTTGACGTTGGTTTTTGGGGTGGTGTCGTTCCTGGCAACACTGACGAGCTTGCGCGGATGTTTGTAGCGGGTGTAGTCGGGTTTAAGTGTTTCCTTGTTCCTTCGGGTGTCGATGAGTTTCCGCATGTGACTGAGCAAGACCTGCGCGAGGCGATGCCGGAGCTTACACGTATCGGAGCGTTGTTGATTGTTCATGCGGAGCTGCCTGGATCGATTAGGACCAATGGTGTTCAGGCACGCGACTACCGCGACTTTCTTACTTCGAGGCCACGAGTGGCTGAGAATGAAGCAGTGGAGTTAATGATTCGCTTGAGTCGTGAATTCGACACACGCGTGCACATCGTTCATCTTTCGTCGGCGGAAGCGATTCCGATGTTGCGCAACGCGCAGGCCGCCGGAGTGAAGATCACTGCTGAGACATGTCCGCACTATCTGCACTTCGCTGCGGAAGAGATCGTGGCGGGCGCGACGGAATTTAAGTGTTGTCCGCCAATTCGTGAGCGCGACAATCGCGAAGAGCTATGGGATGGGTTGAAGGATGGAACGATCGACTTCATTGTGTCGGACCATTCGCCTTGTCCAGGCGAGATGAAGTTGCATGAAAGTGGTGACTTCATGCAGGCGTGGGGTGGTATCGCGTCATTGCAGCTCAGGTTGCCGATTGTATGGACCGAGGCGCGACGGCGTGGATTCTCGTTGCTGGATTTGACGCGCTGGCTCTGTGCTAATCCGGCGCGGCAGGTTTCGTTCGCGCCACGAAAGGGAATGATCGGCGTTAGTAGTGATGCGGATCTTGTGATCTGGAATCCTGACGAGCAGTTCACCGTCACGGCCGCCGCTCTGCACCATCGCCACAAGCTCACGCCGTATGAAGGCGAGGTGCTCAGTGGGGTTGTGCAGACTACGTT
>DASUYO010000255.1:0-11095 GCA_036377375.1 Pyrinomonadaceae bacterium | reverse complement strand
AAAGATCAAGTTCACTCCAGCCATGAAAGACGGAAAGCCGGTGTCGATGTGGATGCAACTGGAGTACAACTTCTATTTCTAAGCCATGGCCCACCTGCTCGAACTACGAAATCTTCAGACACACTTTGCCACACGCACAGGCCTGGTGCGTGCGGTGGATGGGGTGAGTTTTTATCTCGATCGCGGAGAGCTGCTGGGGCTTGTTGGTGAGTCTGGGTGTGGCAAGTCGATAACCGCACTCTCCATCATGCGTCTCATCGCGCCTCCAGGAAAGATCGTTGGCGGTGAGATACTCTTCGACGGCAAAGATCTACTCAAACTCTCAGACTCACAGATGCGCGAGATGCGCGGCGACGACATCGCGATGATCTTTCAGGATCCGATGACGTCGCTCAATCCCGTTTTCACAGTGGGCGAACAGATTGCGGAAGCTCTGCGCCTTCATCGCAGGATCTCACGCAAGGAAGCACGACAAGCGACGATCGATGCGATGCGTGAAGTCGCGATTCCCGATCCCGCGCGTCGCGTTGACGACTATCCACATCAACTCTCCGGCGGTATGCGGCAGCGCGTGATGATCGCGATGGCGCTTGCCTGCAATCCGAAACTGCTGATTGCAGACGAGCCAACGACTGCTCTCGACGTCACGATTCAAGCACAGATACTCGAGCTGCTGGACGATCTGCGCAAGCAGCGCGAGTTGGCCGTTCTTTTGATCACACACGATCTCGGTGTCGTTGCTGAAGTCGCCGATCGTGTAGCGGTGATGTACACGGGAAGAATTGTCGAAGAGTCGCCAGTCGATGAATTGTTTGCACGGCCCAAGCATCCGTACACCGAGGGCTTGCTGCGCTCTGTTCCAAAACTGACGAGCACGCAGGTGATTCAAAAAGAGCGGTTGGAGACGATCGAAGGCGTTGTGCCGAAACCGACTGATCTGCCGCCGGGTTGTCACTTCGCGCCTCGTTGTCCGCATCGCATGCCGCGCTGCACCGCAGCAGAGATTCCGTTGTATCAACTCGATGGTGGCGTAGAAGTGCGCTGCGTACTTTACGATCTTGCAGCGGCTGTTGCGGCTGACCACGAAGGTGTTCATGAGCGCACAAGTTGAAATAAATAATCGAGTGGACCTGCGGGTACCGGAAGAATTGCGCGACATGCTGGTCAGCGTTCGTGGCCTGGTAAAGCATTTCCCGGTTGAAGGCTCGGACGACGTCGTGCGCGCAGTTGACGGAGTGTCGTTCGAGATATTTGCGGGAGAGACGTTAGGACTCGTTGGCGAGTCGGGCTGCGGCAAATCGACAGTCGGACGCTGCCTGCTTCGTTTGATCGAACCGACTGCGGGTCACATCTACTTCAAGGGACAGGACGTTCTTGCACTCAACAAGAAAGATCTGCGCGAGATCAGACGTGAGATGCAGATCATTTTTCAGGATCCTTACGCTTCGCTGAACCCGCGCATGAAGATTGGAGACATCGTTGCCGAGCCATTGGTGATTCACAGCCAGGGAACGAAGGGCGAGCGGCGCGATCGTGTTGCCGCGCTCTTGCGGCGCGTCGGGCTCGATCCGGATTACATGAATCGTTACGCGCATGAGTTCTCGGGTGGACAGCGCCAGCGTATCGGCGTCGCGAGAGCTTTGGCGCTGAATCCAAAATTGATCGTAGCTGATGAGCCTGTGTCGGCGTTGGATGTGTCAGTGCAGGCGCAAGTCGTGAACCTGCTCCAGGATCTTCAGGAAGAATTTGGGCTCACTTATTTATTTATCTCGCATGGTCTCGCCGTCGTCGAACATATTTCAACGCGTGTGGCGGTGATGTACCTGGGCCGTATCGTGGAGATCGCCGATGCTGCGGAGTTGTATGCGAACCCGCTGCACCCGTACACGCAGGCGTTGTTGTCTGCCATTCCGGTTCCGGATCCTAAGCAGAAGCGCAAACGAATAATCCTGCAAGGTGACGTTCCGACGCCAATCAATCCGCCGTCAGGTTGTCGGTTCCGGACGCGTTGTCCGCTTGCGATTGAAGACTGTGCGCATATCGATCCGGAGCTGCGCGAGGTTTCGCCGGGCCACCATGTTGCGTGCATTCGCGTTCCGGGGTATTTCGAATCAGAGCCGCAAAAAGGCACAAAAAGCACATAAAAGATGTTCTGTCTTTTGTGACTTTTGTGCTTTCTTGTGGCTGAAACCTTGTCGTGGCGCGGAGCGTATCAGCAGCGCCATTCCACCCGTGTTTCCCTAGGAGATTGAAGAGATGAGCTCTCCCAACGAGGATTTTCAGGCACCCCCGCCCCCAACGCCGGAAGCAGAACCTCGCGCGCCGCGACCAACACGACTGCGACCTTTTGCAATCGGTTTCTTTGTTGTTGGTCTAATCGTCCTTGGCCTCGGCATCCCCGGCATTGTTCCTGGAGGTCTTTCAACAGGCGGCGTGCTTGCTCTCTTTGGCATTTTGCTTTTCGCATTCAGCTTTATCCCGCTTCCGGTAATTTCCGAAGCCGAACCGCCGCTGCCTTTCTTTTCAAAGATAACGGGAATCTTCTACGAACCATCACGTGTGTTTCGTAATCTTCGCGCTCATCCACACTGGGTTGGCGCGTTTGCCGTCATTGTGGTGCTCACCACTATCTACTCGTTTGCCTTCGTGCAGCGAATCACACCTGAGCGGATTGTCGAATACATGACGCAGAAAATCTCGGAGATGGGACCACCATTTGCGCCGCCTCCGGAGCGACTCGACAAGATGCGCGAGACTCAGATGTCGCAATTGAAGAATCCGGTCGAACGAGTTGGGACCGTGATCAAATCAGCGGTCGGACTTTTTGCGTTGGGCTGCTTTGCGGCGGCACTAAGCCTGCTTGGTATTCTTGCATTCGGAGGCAGGATCAACTTCTGGCAAGCCTTGGCGGTAACCTTTTACGCGTGGGTTCCGATGGTCGCAATTCAAAAAATACTTGGGCTGGTAATTCTTTATTTGAAAGCTCCTGAAGATTTACACCCGATTATCAATCAGGAGACCACACTGCGAGATAACCTGAGTATTCTCGTCTCAGCCGCAGATCATCCGGTGCTATTCGTGCTGCTGAGCTTTATTGGCCTGACGTGGTTTTATTTCCTGTGGTTGCGCGCGAAGGGCCTTCGTTACGGAGCAACACGTGTGGGCAACGGCGCTGCGTGGGGCGTTTCGATCATGCTTTACTTGCTGTTGATGATCTTCGCGACTATCTGGACGTCGTTGTTCCCCGGCTTTATCTCATAGCCGCAAAAAGGCACAAAAACAATCTTGTGCCTTTTGTGCTTTTTTGTGGCCCTATTCGTATCGTAAGGATTCGATAGGATCCAGTCGCGCGGCTTTCCACGCAGGCCAGAGGCCGAAGATTAGACCAATGCCGACACTCGCGAGCAGCCCGCCGATCGGCGCCCACAGTGGCACGTAAGATGGCAGCAGTAAACGCAGTAACAGCGTCAATCCCCAGCCAATCGAGAGTCCGACAATTCCTCCCAAGCCCGTGAGTGTCGCGGCTTCGATCAGAAACTGCCACATGATGTCGCTCTTCTTAGCGCCGATTGCCTTACGCACGCCGATCTCACGTGTCCGTTCAGTCACTGACACGAGCATGATGTTCATCACGCCGATGCCGCCCACCATCAGGCCGACCGACGAGATGACAACCATCGCAATCGCGAGCCCGCCAGTGATCGAACGAAAATTATCGAGAATGCTTTCCGATGTTTCCATGCCAAAATTATCGTTCGCCGCAAACGGCACCTGGCGCCGCACGCGCAGCATGTCGCGCACCTGGTCCTTCCCTTCGTCCATCATGCCGGGACGAGCGACAGCCAGAATGTAGATATCGTCGGCGTTTGGTTTCAGTTTCTGCGCCACTGTGAATGGCACATAGATCACATTGTTCTGATCGTCACTGCCGCCGCCGATGAGAAACTGTTCTCGCTTCTCGAGTACGCCTACGACGCGAAACT
Source organism: Pyrinomonadaceae bacterium (assembly GCA_036377375.1). Taxonomy (GTDB): domain Bacteria; phylum Acidobacteriota; class Blastocatellia; order Pyrinomonadales; family Pyrinomonadaceae; genus PSRF01. The sequence goes on along the minus strand of DASUYO010000255.1, from coordinate 7,112 downwards.
CCTGTGTCCCGATCTTGATTGTCTGTCCGACCGGCGAGCCGATTTTGAAGAAGTCGTCCGCGACTTTTGAGCCGACGACGCAGACTTCTTGATTCGTATCGTTTTCCGTCTGCGTGAAGAAGCGACCTTCCGAGATTACCTGCGTGCCGGCTTTCTCGAATTCCGGAAGCGTGCCCTGAAGTGCAACTTGCGCGGAAGTCTTGCCACCGCCGGAGACCATCAGCTTGCCGCCGAAGAAGTTGTTCGTGATATCGAGAAAGGGAACTGACAGCTCAATTGCCGGCAACGACTGAAGTGCGATGGCGTCGTCGTAAGTTAATTCTTTGCGCATTCGCTCTTCGCGAGACAGGCGACCGATGTGAATCCCGGGATTGTATTTGCTGATGTAGATCGAGCGAGTGCCGAACGACTCGACTTCGCGCTTCACTGAAACGTCGATGCCGCTGATGATCGACGCGATCAGCATGACGGTGATGATGCCGATGACGACGCCGAAGACGGTCAGGAACGAGCGCAGCTTATTCGCGCGCAAGGTGGCGAGGGCCATCTTGAGGTTTTCATAGATGTCGCTTCTCAGGATTCGCATGGGTTTACTCAGCTCTCAACGCCTCAATTGGATCCAGTCGCGCTGCTTTCCACGCTGGAAAGATCCCCGACGCTACGCCCGCGCTGCCCGAAACACCAAGCGCAAATAGAACTGACAATATCGATAAGTAAGTGGGAAAGATCAGCACAGTCACAACGTGGCCGACGATCCACGCCAAAAAGATCCCCACGGCGCCACCAATCAGCGCGAGTGTCACGGCTTCCACTAAAAACTGTTTCATGATGTCGATCTGCCGCGCACCCAGAGATTTTCTAATCCCAATCTCTTTTGTGCGCTCAGTCACCGATACCAGCATGATGTTCATGATCACGATCGCACCGACGACCAGAGCAATTCCGGGAACGGCGATCGCGACGATGAAGATGGTCCCAAACAGTCGATCGCGCAGGCCCGTGATCGCATCAGGTGTGACGATGCCGAAGTTGTCCTTTTCCCCTGGATTAAGTTTGCGTCTGACGCGCATCAGGAATCGCGACTCCTCGACCGCGTCGTTGAAGAGCTCGTCGCTTTTTGCAGTAGCGACGAAATAAAGCGAGCGCTGGCGAATCAGCCCACCGTAGTTCACCGAGTAAGTCTTCAACGGAAGGATGATGAACGTGTCCTGCGGAATGCCGAAGACTGTTCCTCTTGCAGCTTCAACGCCGATCACTCGATAAGGCAAGCCGCGAATTGTAATTTCCGAACCTATTGCGTTGCCGGCTGGAAAGAGTTTCGTCGCGATGTCTGCGCCTACATAAGCAACACGCGCAGCACTCTCGTTTTCAGGCTCTGCGATGAAGCGACCTTCCGCGACGTCGCGATTTTCTATATCGACACAGTTGGCGGTCGCACCTGAAACAAAGACGTCTTCAATCAGTTCATTCCCGCGCTTCACTTCAGACGGAGTGCCCCTGGCCCGTGCCCCGATCTTTCCGATCAGCGTTGCGCGTTCTTTGAGGTATTCATAATCCTCGAGCGTCAGGTCTTTGTTGCGTCGCTGAGCCGCGGCGATGGTGTCGGTATCTTTGAAGTCTTCGAGTGGATTGAACCGTTGGATATTAAACGACTTCGCGCCGATGCCGGCGATCTTCTCGTCGACGTAACGATTGAAGCCCGCGATCAAGGAAACGACGACGACAAACGCAGTGACACCGACGATCATGCCGAGCAGTGTCAGCGCAGAGCGCAGCTTATGCGCCCAGATCGCTGACACAGCTAGCTTCAATGTTTCGATGAACTTCACAGTGTTCTCAGATTAAGCCACAAAAAGGCACAAGACAGAACCGAGCGCGGTAGCGCCGGGTACATTACCCAACTGAGACGCCAAATGGAACTTGACCCGGCGCTACCGCGCTCGGTTCTGTTTTGTGGCTATTCCCAACGCAATGCATCGATGGGGTTCAGTCGCGCCGCTTTCCATGCCGGCCAAAGCCCGAAAATGATCCCAACAGCCGCCGAGATTCCAACACCAACAGCGATGGCCCACAATGGCACGTACGCGGGCAGCGGTGAATACTTGTTCATCAGCAGGCTCGCAACTTCTCCTACCGCCAGTCCTGCAAAACCGCCGATTGCAGTCAGCACGACTGCTTCAATCAAAAACTGCGAAAGAATATTCAGCCGCGTAGCACCGACAGCCTTGCGCACACCTATTTCCTTTGTGCGCTCGGTGACTGAGACAAGCATGATGTTCATCACGCCAATACCACCAATCATCAGCGCCACAAAAGAGATCGAGGTCAGCACGAGCGCGGTGGCCCCAGTCAATTGGTTGTAAACGTCGAGCAACGAATCCTGCGAAGAGATGCCGAAGTTGTTCTTCTCACCGGGTGGAACGCGACGCCTGCGCCGTAGGATGTCCGTGATCTCGTCGATTGCAGACTTCACGTACGCACGCGATCGCGGTCGCACAATGATGAAGAAAACGACTTCCGGAAACGGCCGATCCGGATAGTACTTGTCGAACGTTGTAATCGGAACGAAGATCGAATTGTCGCGCGACTGCCCAAAGAAATTGCCCAGCGGCTCCATCACGCCAACGACGTGAAACGGGTTGCCGTTGATCCTCACTTCCTTATCGACAGGATCTTCATACGGAAACAGCGCATTCTTCACGTCAACACCGATAATCACGATGTTCGAGCGGTCCTGCATGTCGATGTCGTTGACGAACCGGCCGCTCGCGACATACTGCGTGTGAACGAACTCGTAGTAAGGTGTGACGCCGAAGAGAATCGGCGTGTCAGTCTGTTTGTCCTGGTATCTGACTGTTGACGCGATCATGCGATGAATCGGCGAGACGCCGACGATCGATGGAGCTTCGGTGCGCAGTGCTTCGGCATCGTCCATCGTGAGTTCTTTGCGATGGATCTCGTCAGGGCCGGGCGGTCGTCCGAAGCTGGGCTCAAACTTCGCAACGAAGATGGTGTTGGAACCAAGCGATTCGATTTGATCTGCGAACGCTTTGTTGAGCCCCTGGATGATCGACACCATGAAGATCACCGTGACGACACCCACACTGACGCCGAGGATCGTTAACGAAGAGCGCAGCTTGTTTGCGCGCAACGTGTCGAGCGCCATCAGAGCCGATTCTTTGACGTCCTCTAATCTCATTTGACTTAGTTCAGAGTTCAACCGTTCAACCTTTAGGTTGCTGGTTACCGCCTGCGCTACATGACTAGCAAGCTAAAGCTTGAACTCTGAACTATCTCCTATTCGGCCCGCAGCGCTTCGATCGGATCGAGCTTCGCCGCGCGCCATGCGGGCCACAGCCCGCTCACAATCCCCACTACCGACGAAACCCCAACGCCCAACACCGCCGAGGCCACACTCACCAGCAACGGAAACCCGATCAGCGCCGAGATCACATAAGCCAGCCCAAACCCCGTGCCCACTCCAATCGCACCGCCGATCGCTGTAACCGTCACTGCTTCGATCAAAAACTGCGTCAGAATATCTTTACGTCGCGCGCCAATCGCTTTGCGAATCCCAATCTCTTTCGTGCGCTCGGTAACAGACACCAGCATGATGTTCATCACGACGATGCCGCCGACGACGAGCGAGATCGCCGCAACACCAATCGTGACGATGTAGATATTCGAAGTCGCTGCACCGTACAGATTGAGAAACACGTCCTGCGTTTCCAGTGCGAAGCCTTCGTCTTCAGTGTTGTCAGTCGAATGCCGGCGGTTACGCATGATTGTTCGCACTTGATCTTCTGCCGCCTCGAGCTGTTCTGCCGTCGGAACTTGAATGAACACTACCAGCGAACGCCGCGCGCCGTACGCCTTTTGAAACGTCGAGTATGGAATGTAGATCACGTTGTCGCGCGAAAAGCCAAATATCGAACCCAAAGGTTCGAGCACGCCCAGCACCGTGTATGGCCGTCCGTTGATTCGAATCTCCTGGCCCACAGCCCTGTCCGCCGGCGCATCAGAAAACAAGTTCTTCAGCATGTCAGTACCGATCACACAGATGTCACGACCGGCTGTGCCTTCACTCTCGGTCCAGATGCGCCCGACGTTAATGTTTACGCCGTCGATGGCAAACATCGTGGTCGGATCGACTCCGCGAACGCGAACGTTCTCAGCTTTCTGATCGGCATACTTCGCCGTCTCGAGCGCATTGGCTGCGATTCCAACGCGCCAGCACGACGAACACAGCCGCGCAATCGCCTCCGCGTCTTCGTTAGTCACGTCTTTGCGGCGGTTGAACTTTATGAAATCTTCACGCGACTTGATGATCTGCGGGTTCTTCGAGATCGTGAAGACTGTTGACCCTTGCGACGAGAACGTCTGCGCAACTGTTTTATCGAGACCCTTGATGATGGTGACTACGGCAATCACTGCGGTCACGCCGACAATGATTCCCATTAGGGTCAGCGCGGTGCGCAGTTTGTTTGAACGCAGGCTGGCGGTGGCGACCCGAAACGCTTCCCAGATCGCCGTCAGACGAAACATATAGGGAAAGTTAGCCACAAAAAGGCACAAAAGTCGCAAAAGAAGAAATTCCGTATTTCTTACTTATTTTGCGCATTTTGTGCCTTTTTGCGGCTTACTTAATTCTCTCGTCTTTTTCGATCAGACCGTCGCGAATCGAAATAACGCGGTGGGCGCGCGCGGCGATGTCGTGCTCGTGCGTCACGACGATGATGGTGTTGCCTTCGGAATGGAGGCGCTCAAAAAGATCCATGATCTCCATGCTCGTGTGCGAGTCGAGCGCGCCGGTCGGCTCGTCTGCCAAAAGAATCGACGGATGATTCACAAGCGCACGCGCGATTGCCACACGCTGGCGCTGACCGCCTGAAAGCTCGTTCGGCTTGTGCATCATACGCTCGGTTAGATCGACAGAATGAAGCGCCGTCTTCGCCATCTCGTGTCGCTGAGACGCTCCAACTCCGCCGTAGATCAACGGCAGCTCGACGTTGTGAAGCGCGGTAGCACGCGCCAGCAGGTTGAATGTCTGGAAAACGAAACCAACTTCCTGATTGCGAATGCGAGCGAGCTCGTCGTCGTCCATCTCGGAGACGTTCTTCCCGTTGAGCCAGTATTCACCCTGAGTCGGCGTATCGAGACAACCGATTAAATTCATCAGCGTCGACTTTCCCGAACCGGATGGACCAATGATGGCGATGTACTCGCCACGAGGAATATCAAACGACACTCCGTGCAGAGCGTGTACTGCCTCAGTTCCCATCTGGTAAGTCTTCCAGATGTTGCGCATCGAGATGAGCATCTTCGGGTTGTGCCCGTCGATCTCGGTGCGCGGTATGGTCACACTCTCCGGCGGAGTAATCGGTGGAGTAATCGTAAGAGTAGCGTCACTCATCTAGCTGGCCTCGTTTCCATTTGCGTTGCCGGGTTTCTTGGTCTGACGCTTAACGGTCATTCCATCTTTCAGGGTCTTCAAAACGCGACTCGGTCCACGCACGATCTCCATACCCTGCTTGATTCCACTGGTGACTTCAATGTCCGCCTCGCCAGTGATGCCTGTAGTGACTTCGATAAATCTGACCTTGTTGCCTTCAATGATGTAGACGCCTTTTTGTGCCTTCGGTTTCTCACCGCCCGGTGATGCAGCGGGAACGCTGCCCGCCACAGTGGCGGTAGGCGATGCTGCCGCCGGTGCTTTCTCGACAATTGATTCAAGCGGCACGGCCAAGACGTTGTTCTTCGTATCGGTGGTGATTGTAGCAGTCGAGCTCATTCCGGGCCGTAGTGCAGTTTGCACGTCTTCCGGCAAGTCTTTCAACTCGAGCGTGACTTTGAACTCTTTGGCTTCCTGAACGTTCACGCGATTAGACAAGCCGCCCGTCTGGTCAGACTTCGAGATTGCCAGTGGGTTCTTCTGGGTGACGACTGCTTTGATTTCCTTATCGCCGAGAGCGTCGACCTTGACCTTCGCTTCCTGGCCCACTTTGACGTTGTTTATCTCCGTCTCGTCGACGTTCACTTCCACGTTGATTTGCGACATGTCGGCGATGGTCATCAACGGGGTCGTCGATAGACCAGCCACCGCGTATTCTCCGACGCGCGTCGGAATGTCTGCGACAACGCCGTTCAAGGGCGACAACTGCGTTGCTTTGGAGCGTTGACTCTGCTGGCCACGCAACATGGCGGCCTGCTGACTGGCGCGCATCTGTGACGACTTTATGCTCGTTTCCGCTTCCTTCACCGCGATTCGCTGTTGGTTGGCGCGCTCAGTCGCTTCTTTGACTGCGATCTTTTGTGCCTCAAGATTGGCTCTGGCGGTCTCCAAAGAGATCTTGGCGGTGTCGTAACGGTCGCGAGCAGTGTCGTATTCAAGCCGGGAGGCTACGCCGGATTCGATCAATTCGGTATAACGCTTGAGCTCGCGCTGAGCGGTGTTGAGCTCGACTTGGGCACGGTCCACCGAAGTCTGGAGGGCGACAACCTGTTGTTTCGCTGCCGCAACGGAGGCTTCCGCGACTACCAGTGACTGCTGTGCGGAATTGACGGCGTTTCGGGCGTTTTGCACGTCGCTCAGTGACGCCTGAGTGGCGGCCCACTGGGCTTCCTGGCTCGACTGTAATTGGGTCGGATCGACGCGGACCAGCGGCTTGCCTTTGGTAACCATGTCGCCGGCAGTGACGTAGATCTCCTCGATGCGGCCGGGGACCTCACTGGTCAGTTTGATGTAGCGAATCGGGCGTACTTCGCCGGATGCGGTAACGGTCTGTTTTAGTTCAGGTCTGATATCAAGCTTAACTGTTACGACTTCGGGCTCTTCCTTGCGGGTTGCAATGACGCTGATGACCACAGCAGCGATCAGAACAACAGCCGCAACAATGCCGATAATAATCTTCTTTTTCCGACTCAATGCCATCTTGGGGTTCCTTCTACTAAAAAGGGCGTAAAATCACGAAGTTTGTTCTACGTGGAAACTTATCAAACAGTTTCATTTTAGAGCAAACGCTACTTGGGCTGTTTTATTAACACTTAGACCGCAAAAACAACGGAACCGAGCGCGGTAGCGCCGGGTACATTGGAACTTAGACCCGGCGCTA
>DASUYO010000254.1:0-3749 GCA_036377375.1 Pyrinomonadaceae bacterium | reverse complement strand
GCCTTCAGTGAAGCGCAAGGTTGTCAACGGTATTGCAATCTCAACGGTCCATCCTGTCTCATCGCTCCGTCCTGTCGAAATCCATGGGGCATCCCAGGAAAGATTGATGTCTCGCCCTTCATCGGTAATCAACGCGTCCTGCTGAGTTCCGAGCGGATTCACTGCGAAGCGGTAAGCGTTTCTGCGATCATGATACGTATCCAGGAGGATTTCGACTTTGTCGTCATTCGAGAACGTTGCATCTCTGACCAGCTCGCGAGCATTAATGCGTGAGGGCTCGGAGTCAAACGCGTGAACGCCGACGTAGAGGTTCTTGTCATCGAAGAGCAGCCGGACTTCCGTCTTTTCACTGGCGGGCTCACCTTCGTTCGGTTCCTGTTGACGGAAATCTGTTGCCGGCTCTGCTTGCGACCAGGCTGGCTCATCAAGCCTGCCGTCGATCTTGATTGGTTCGGTAATGTGCAACACTCGGATCCGACGAGTGCCGTTTTCCTGCGCGAAGATTGGTAAGGCAAAGATTAAGAGCGCAACGCAGACGTATCCACACTTACGCAGAAGCGGGCAGGGGAGATTCATCAGAGACTATTTTTATCACAAGGCCGAGTACGATCCGATCACGGCCGTGGGCATTTGCGATACCGGGTGCAACCGTTGTAAGACAGATGAAAAGAATAGGCCGACCGGTATGAAGTGGGTTACGCGTAAACAAATCAGAGTTAATAGAACAGCTACCTGCTGGTTAATCCGGAGATTCATTGATATCACTGCGGAGTTCATCTTTGTCGAGCCTGATGCTGTGGCATCAGTTCAAATAGAACAGAATGCAATCGGCTTCGACGCACCCAACGCAACCTATCCACATAAAAACGAGAACGGCCTGTGCTCTTTCGCTGCTTTAGTGCACGAACGGTTCTCCGACAATTCTGTTCTGATGGAAATGGCGCGAATTGTTCAGGCTGCCGATTTCAAGGACCAACTCGACGATCATCTGTCCGCACGAGGGTTGCAGCTGATCAGTCATGGCTTTCCACTCGTAACCAAGGATGATCACGAAACAGCCGAGCGCGCTGCATTTATTTATGACTCGCTGTATGCGAGCATCCGAGACCAGGGGGACTAACAGTTAAGGGGGAAATGAAATGAGAGGTCAAGAGTCATTCAACGCATTTTTCATAACTCGTACTGCAACGAGAGTCTTGCTGCTGGCAGTGGTTCTCACTTGCGCTTCAATCATGTGCATCCGCACAGATGCGATCTCAAAGGCTAGCGCCCAGGGCCAGACGGACTGGAAGCCTGTCGAGATGGCATTAGGCAAAGCCGGTTCTATTCAACCGGGCGACGTTTATAAGGTCAGCTTTCCAAGAGGTGATCTGAAAGTGACTGCCGCCGGCGTTGAACTAAAGCCAGCGCTTGCGCTGGGTTCGTGGGTCGCGTTCAAAAGAGATGGCGAGATGACGGTCGTGATGGGAGATCTGGTTCTAACGGAAAGCGAAGTCACACCAGTTCTCAGTAAACTTGAAGCAGGCGGGGTCGAACCAACCGCTCTGCACAACCACGTGCTGAATGAATCTCCACGAGTGATTTACATGCACATTCATGCGATGGGTGATGGCGTGAAGATCGCAAAGACAATTCATGATGCACTTGCGTTAACCAAAACTCCTTTTGCCGCGCCTGCTGCAAATCCTTCAGGTGCAGACATCGGAATTGACACCAAACAGATCGATCAGATCATGGGCCAGAACGGCAAGGTTAACGGCGGCGTTTATCAATTCAGCATCGCCCGTGCTGACGAGATCACCGATAGCGGAATGATGTCTGGCGAGCACAAGATGGCGATTCCTCCAGCGATGGGTTTAGCGGAAGCAATCAACTTTCAGCCAACAGGCGGAGGCAAAGCCGCAATCACTGGCGACTTTGTCCTAATCGCTGGCGAAGTGAATCCCGTGATCAAGGCGCTACGTGACAACGGAATCGACATAACAGCGCTTCACAGCCATATGTTGACCGAGAACCCGCGCCTGTTCTTCATGCACTTCTGGGCCAATGATGATGCATTGAAGCTCGCTCGAGCCCTTCGCACGGCACTTGATAAGGTTAACGTCAAAAAGCAATAAGATTGGGATGAAGTGAATCGCAGGGTTGAAGCACTACCTGGAGCAACGCAGCAGAAACGCAGACGAAGATCTCCGGTTGGGCCAAACAAACCACGCTGGACGGTGGTTGGATGTTCTGCGGTACTGACATAATGAATTGCCCCAGCGGAGGAACCCTGGGCGAGTACGCCCAGGCGATTGGCCAGGGCTTAAAGCCAAGCTAGTGCGTAGCTGAGGGCGATTGTGGTGCGAGAATCAGGGATTCGACTGGGAGCGCTTTGAAAACTTCGTCGTCTCCCGAAGGGCTTCCTCGTATTGTCGATGGAGTTCATCTTTATGCTGTACCTCTCCCACCATTTCAGCCAATTTTGCCAGCTCCAAAAGAATGTTTGCTTTATAGGCCCAGGCCGATTCATTCTCTGGCGTTAGAGTTATTGCCATATTCGCCATTTCCAGGCCGCGGTTGGCGCATTCTTCAGCTCGTTCAAATTTAACCCGCTCCTTAGGCATTCGATAGCTAATGGATGGTTTTTTGCCGTCGATGGTCGTAACCTTGTTGCCTGGTAGTTCGGTGATCTTGAATGAACAATCCCAGTCCTTCGACGCAAGAACTACAAATGCCTCGGCTCGTTTGTCGTTAGCCACTGAGACATTGACGGCGCGTTGAAATAGCCATTCACGCAGCAGTTCGTCTTCCTTTATTGCGCCATAGAGGTATGCTACTGCTTTGTATGCTTCATCATCACCGGGTGATCGATCAAGGATCCTTTGATAGGCGATTATTGCCTCTCGTGCTTTTGCAACGTTCTCCGGTGTGGAGTCGCCAAGCTTGTACTGCGCATGAATTGTGCGAGCCACAAACATCGGCGCTGTTTTGCTTTGAGGATCGAGCAGCAGTGCCCTTTCGGAATGGGCCTGCGCTTCCGCGAAGTTCCCTTCCCGGTATGCCCGAGCGGCTTCATTCAACTCTTGCTTAGCTTGCGCTTCAGCTCCGCTGGAAATGGGTGCGGGAGTTTGTGCCAGCAGTGGTGACAGTAGCACGAGCGTGATGGTCAGCGAAGTTAACAATTTCATAGAGGTATGCTCCGCCAGGGGTTGAGATTAGCGCTGGTATTATCTCAAAACTCTTCGCACCTTTCGAGGTTTTGCAGTGTTGCGAAGCCGACATAATGACAAGACAACAGTGATGAGAACTAACGGTTTTCCCTGGCGCATTCTACTTTTACTGTTGACCTGCGCGGTCTTCGGCGTGGCGGCGAGTTTTCCTTTCGTCTTCTCTCTTTATGCAGACCAGATGGTTAATGCTCCGCTTCCCTTGCCTGTGGTCGCTGCGTTGGGCTTGATACAAAATAGCCTCATTCTGGCGGTCCTCATCGGTGTTGGTCTTTTGTTGACCGCAAAGCTCGGACTTCCTGGCGCGCCTTTGATTGAAGATTATCGGTCCGGTAAGAGTATTGGGGAGAAATTCCGGGCAATGATTCAGCCGGCAGTGATGACGGGTTTCGGTGTCGGCGTTGCGGTGCTCCTGCTGTCCTCGCTTCTACTGCGAAAGGAACTTCCGCAGCTTCCTTTCGGGAAAGCCGCCGCTATACCACTCTGGAAAAGATTCCTAATTTGCTTCTACGGTGGGCTGACTGAAGAAATAATGATGCG
>DASUYO010000253.1:0-4804 GCA_036377375.1 Pyrinomonadaceae bacterium | reverse complement strand
TTAGAAGGGCTCGAGCAAAACCGCGATGGTTACCACCGGTATTGGCGCGGCGCCGTTGCTGACTGATTTGTTGGTGACGAAAATAGTATGCGCAAGGGTTCCATCAACGTGCTCAGCCATGGTCTTTGCCTCAACGTCGATCACCGGCTGAAACGCGAGGGGCCTTGCTGGTGATCGTTGAGCGCGCACATCGATTCCGGCATATTGATTTGCAGGAAAACCGTGAAGGTACACGCCGACTGTTGCACCAGGCTCAACAAAGCCGAACGAATATCCAATGAAAGCTCCCATATCAGACCTCCTTAATTTGATTTGAAGACGAGCGTGAAAATCGTGTTGTCACTACTGGCGATCACTTCTTTCTTAACAACTTTCAGGCCCTTTCCGATAATGATGATAAAAGAAGGATGAAATGTTAGCACGGGCTTTGGACGTGTGGCCTTTTGTTCTCGTGCGGCAAAAACGCCACACCCCTTGTCACCTCTAATATCAAAACGCCGCCCTGGCTTCGAACGGTTTCTTCAACAACCGGAATGGAGTCGAAAAACCCCGATTCAATCAGAATCAGTTTGGGGGTAAAGCCAGCGGGCCAATTTATTTTCCCCGATTCGGAGAAGGCGGCCCGGTAGCGACGCACCTGAAGAAGGGCTTCTTCTTTTTTGAGTACGAAGGACTGCGCTTGCCGCAAACAGTTTCGACAACGCGCACCATCCTTACGCCGTCAGCGAGACAGGGTATCTTCACTTACACCGACAACAACGGTAATACGCGCCAGTTTGATGTTCTCGGAAGCCAGGAGGATTCAATACAACGCCTTTCGGATCTCAGACGGCAACTACGAATGAGCTGATCGAAGCCTTTAATTGGTCGATCAGCAACAGTTTTAACAATGAAGTACGCGGCGGCTATCAGAAGAGCAATCCTTTCTTCAACACCAGCGGTCTGCCGTCTAACTTCTTCATCGGATTGCCGCTCACCGATAGTCCCGAAAACAGCTTTCTACCGCAGGGCCGGACCACGAAGCTCTACAATATCCAGGACAATGCGGTCTACTCATGGCGGAATCATTCCTTCCGCTTCGGCGGCCAGGTCCAAGCTTCGGTCAGATCACTTCGGCGAACACCAATCGGCGGCAGTGGACTGAACCGTGTCATCCAGGTTGCAGGTCGATTTGAATTCTAAGCTGCGCTAATGTCAGCGCCGAAGGCGCGGAATATGAAAGCCAGGGGCAAGCGCCGAACAACGTGAGGCGCGTCGCCCCTGGTAAAAGACCGCAATGGCGGTGAAGCTCTGAAAGAGCGGAATAATTGCGGTTGATATTTCGCACCTTCAGTGCTCTCTTCAAAATTATTCCTGCTAACCAGGGGCGACAGCGTTCCGCTGCGCTTCACGCTTGCCCCTGGCTTTAATATTGCGCGCCTTTGGCGCTGGCATTGGCACTTTTCGTACAAAGCCCCTTCGACGTTTACTTTCATACGTTTTCTATCACATAATCGCGGCAAAAGGCACATTGTGCTTTTTATAGCTTCTCTTTCGTTGACCTCGCGCAAGAATTTATGACTGAAGTCAGATGTATACGCTGTGGAGTTGTTAACCCGTTCTCCAACGAGGACTGTAACGTTTGCGGAGTCGAGCTGTTATCCACTCCAATAGTCCCGGACTTCCCAATGATCCGTCGTTTTGACGGCGTCGGTGACGTACTTGGCCCAAGCATCAGCCTGTTTTTCAAAAACTTTTGGCTCATAACCAAGCTCGTTGTCGTCATCGTTACTCCCTTTGAAGCTTTCCAGATCCTGAAGGTGCAGGAAATCGCAACCGACTGGCAGTTTACTGTCACGGCATATGCATTGCAGTTCTTCTGCAAGATGTTGCTTGCCCCGGCACTTATTTATGCGCTGACGAAAAGAATGGAGACCGGTGTCGCTCCAGGAGTCAACGAGTCGTATAGCTTTGCCTTAGGTAAGATAGGCAAAGTCATTCTGTGCGCGATAATGACGTGGGTACTTCAAATATTAGGTCTCATCGCGTTAATAGTCCCTGGCATTATTCTGATGTTGGCATTTGAAGTGGTTTACCCCGTAGCCGTCCTCGAGAATGAGTCGCCGGTAGATACACTCCAGCGCAGTTACCTCCTGACCAAGGGTCACAAATTAAAAATTCTCGGCGCTGGAATTTTAATGAGTTTGCTCTTGGGAATGCTAACCCTGCCTGCCTCCGCAATCCCGCTTCTGTTTGGAGGAGTCGGCGGAATGTTCTGGCCAGTAGCGGTCTTGCTCGCAGTGCTCACGGACATCATAAGTCAAGGAACAACCGTTCTATCGCTCGTGATCTTCCTCAGCATTCTCCGGACTTTGGAGCCGCGGCAGTCAGTAATACGATAGCCCTATTAATGAATCTATTCCTTTGAAAATTTTTCGGTCAAAGCTTCACCTTCTTTGATCCAACCGAGAATTTCTGTGCTACAGTCTTCGCACCCCTTCACATAAAGAAGCGGGCCGACTTGTGCGCCAACACAAAATCGACCCTAGACCATCAACCTTCTACTCAAAGGATGACGATCATGACTACTCATACTAGCGCAACAGCGCAAGAAACACCTCACGAAACCGAAACAACCACAATCACAATCAGCGATGCTCTCAGACGTCGCGCGCAGTCAGTGATAAACGACAGATCGATCGATCCACAGTGGCGAACCATTATCCGGTACGCTTTGGAGATAAACGATCCATGGCTCGCTGACCTCGTGCGGCGGGCCGATGCGGGGGAACGAATCATCGATACGATTGACTTCTCTCTCGAACCAGAAACCAACAACGAAGACGATGCGACAGAAGAAAAGATCGAAGCGTTGGCGGAAATAATCTGTCGAGCTGGTGATGAATCTGCGGCCGCACTGCTCGTGCTGATGGGAACGCTTGAAAACTCCACGCATCCCAAACTACTTGCAAACGCGGCGAAGCACTTTGCATTTACACGCTGCGGTGAGTCGAATATGTATGGCATGGTCGACGCTCAGATTGCAGTAGTTGAAGGCGAACTGTTGGCGGGTAATACGCTCGCAGCGTGATGCGTGCCGACTCAATAGCCGGTTCCCACCACCGGCTGTCACACATCTGCCGCTATGGCTGATTCCCCGTTATCATGTAGTCGAGAGGACTAGAAGCATCAGTGGTTATCTCGCCACGTAGTAGTAACTCTAGAAGTTCTGCAGTTTGTTGCGCCTCTCGCGGAATGCCATACTGAGATCTTATCTCAGTCAGTAAGGAAAGCACTTTCTGACGGCGCTCATCGGTTGTAACGAACTCGTCAAGATCGGGATGGATCCAGCCACGAAAATTACCTGTGGATTGCGATCGCCAATGATCACGCAAATTTGCCAACCACTCCTGATCTGGTGACTCACCAATCCGATCGGCCAGTAATGAGAGTACGTGCTCTAAGTAGTCGTCTAACGACCAGAAGCCGTGCCCACGATATTCTACAAAGCTAGTGCTCACAATTTCTCCTTGGCATTACTCAGCGTACGTAAATAATCTTCGCTTGTTGTTCCTTCGTTAGACTGCTTACGTAAGTGCGGATGGCGGTAATCTGGCTCTTAGTCGCTCCCGTCAAATCGATCGCAACGTAATCAACAGACTTGTTCACATGATGCAGAATCGAATCGAAAAACTTAGCGCCATTGCCCCAGTTTCTGCTGACGAACGCCTCCGGTACTCCCATCAAGTCAATCGACTTCCCTATATAGTTCCCAGTAGTACCTACTATTTCGGCGCCGACATGTGGGCTTTCTATAAAATTCGCGCCGACTTGTGCCGCCACTCGAGCGCCTGAAGCGGCTTCTTGCACTGTAAGCCGCGTCGTACCGGAGAGTGTCAGCGTGCCAGGATTCCCCGGGGCAGGGCTACCCGTGGAAGCCATTGTTAAGTCCATCGTCACCTGCTCAACCTGTTCTGGATGGGTCGACGCGTACACCAAAACCGTCATTCCAGCTTCCCAACCGATATAGGCAACTGCAAGGATCGCCATTCCAACCGCTGCCCCAACCCCTCTAGCATTCATCCGAGACCGAAACTCGTCTTCGGTGATTTGGTGCGACATTAGCGCCTTTACGTCCCGCTCGAAGTTAAGTTCAAGGCTATCCTGTGGTTGCTGACCGTTCGGATCGACGTACTTAACCGGATTATTCAAACCATAAGAATAATGGTTCCAACGTTGTGGGTTACGAATGAACTTTATTAACAGTGATTGGGCTTCACGTTCATTTTGAGCCTGTTGACGCTCAAGGTTCACGTCATAACAATCAACGCCGGTAAAGCGTCCCTGTGTCGATGAATAATACCTGGCAAGAAAGTAGTCAAGACCAATTTCAATATCACGTTCCTTTGACGTGAACTGCTGCCGAACTCCATCGCCACCACCGTAGCCTTCAGAAGCTGAACGACCACTTACTCCTGCCATTAATTCTTCACCGAATGGCAAGTAATCGTGCCGTTTCACATTTGCGAAGCTGCCACTTTGATCAAAGATCATGCGGGGCGTCCCGAGTTGATCTGTCACAAGCCAGTGAGTTTGTGCCGATGAACTGCCACTCGTGGCCGTCCATGCTTCCACTTCCACGATCTGGGTGTGATTATCACCAGCAACGTTCGTGACATTGACCCTGATTTTGCTGGTCGTCAGCGACGCAAACGTGAACTTGCGCCAGACTTTGTCATTTCCAGTCACCGCACCGCCTGGAACTGCGGCCCAGGCGCTCCCATTCCAGTATTGCACGTCGAAATTGGTCAGCGCGTAACTCGAG
>DASUYO010000252.1:0-18892 GCA_036377375.1 Pyrinomonadaceae bacterium | reverse complement strand
ACACCTTAGACGATTGCGATCTAAAAGTCCTTAAATAACTCTCAAGAAGTTATCAAGCCCTTTGAGGCGGCAGCCCAGACGACATCAATGGCCGAAACAACAGCATCAGGTCGGGTTTGAGGAAGTTGGTGGCCCGTCTCCGGTAACACAATGAGTTTTGAATTCCTGATTGTTTTGTGAAGCGGGTAGGCATGTTCTTCGGGGTTGAGCAAGCGATCGGCAGATCCGGTGACAATCACTACAGGCAGCTCGATGTTGCGATAGTGTTCACTCAAAACCGTCAGACTTGCGCTCAGAGTCCTTTCGTCGTAAGCACATGCCCTGATGTGATCTGGTCTCATCCACAGCTTTAAAGATCGTTCCACGTAATCTTTTTGCACGTCCTGAGGAGCATAAGCTTGCTTTAAACTCTTCCTCACCATGGTACGTCCGAGAAACGGTGTCAGCCTATTAACAACAAAATTTCCAATCAGTGGAACGTGAGGAAGAAGCGACCACCATTCGATGCTAACGCTCGGGTACGCCGCCGGAGCGAGTAAGACAATTCCTGCGAGATCCTTTCCATAAGCGACTGCCGCAGCCAACACAAGCGAGCCGCCCCACGAGTGTCCCACCAGTACAGGCTTCTCGAGAGCGAGTTTTTGCAGCGCGTCACGAATAATGAGTGCCTGAACCTCAACAGTAGTCTGCACGGAATCGTGTCGCTCGCTGTAGCCGTGGCCAGGACGATCGAAAGCAACTACGTAATACGATTGAGATAGTCTTTCAATTACTGCCTGTGTGTAGTCCTCATGTGAACCAGGGTTGCCATGAATCAGAACTACCGGTCGACCCGAACCGGCACTGACATAATTCAACGTCATCCCATCCACGACAACAGATTGTCTTAAGTAATTGGGTGGCCCAGCAGGAACAGGAGCTCGTACAACTTTCATTTCTGCCCTTGCACTCGATAAACAATTCCATTCCTTAGCGCAACGGCCTTTTCTTTCGTGGTTGTCATGCGTCGCCAGGCGCGACTCATCTGGCGAGCGATCAGGTAGGATGCCCCAGCAGGCACGATGGCATGGATGAAAGCGCTCAGAACGCGCGGAGGTGCAGTCACGTTTTGCGATATGAGCACGTACTCACTCTCCCACCAGCTCGGTGCAAACTTAGCTTTAAACCGCCTCACTCCGTCGAAGTTGTAGAAGATGGAGAAACAACGGGCGACGAACCATGTCGATCTTGAAAGCACGGGACTAACGTGTACGTCAGGATCGGCAACACTCTCTTGGGCCATCAACGCTGTGCCAAGCGTGGCGAGTTTGGCGCCGCTATGTTTCAGCGAATCGAGTACTTCGACGACGAGAAGATCGGTGGTTCCGTTAGGCGCATTCTTCGAACGCAAAACGTCTTCAAGATACCAGCCGTTACGCGCCGGAATCGGACTGGCAGCAAGAAATCCAACCAGTCTTCCGTTGGCCTCCCGTGCGGTGAAATATTTCTTTTGTTCTTTGTGTTGGAAGGGGTCAACCGTTAACAACCATTCAAATTTGATCGCGCTCCGTCGTGTGGTCAGCCAACTCTTGCAAAGGCAGGCTGTTTCGCGAATAAGTTTTTCATCAATCTTCATTACTTCACTGACATGGACACCAGCTCGACGCGCCTGATTGACACCGGCTCGTGCTTTCTTGGCGCGATCACCCCGAGGAGCCCAGGTGGCCAGATCGAAGTAAGGTGCGGAACCAATCTTGATCGCGCGAAGGCCCAAGCCGCTACTGTGTTTTGCAAACTGTTCGGTCGCAGGCATGAAGCCGACAACGCGACGCTCCGCGCGTGCTTTCTGCAAAAAACAATCTGAGACCTTCGCAAGATTTTCAACGCTTGCGAGCGGGTCTCCCGGCACCAGCCATACTCGGCCAAACTCGTTGTAAGCGACGGCTCCCTCAGTCTCCGGACAAGTCCATAAACGAGTCCCCGTGGCAATACCAATGAGAGCGTGAGCGTTGTAACCATGCAATTGATAAAACCTGAAAAGGTCTACAGTTGGGTCAGGAAGAATGAGATTGTGAGTATGGCGTATGTAAAGTTGTAGATAGCGCCCTGCAACACCCACTCCACCACCGGCAACAATCAACCAAAGATGCTGGGTGAAGAAATGTAATAACACGTGCTCAGTGGCCAACTTGGGCCCGCGCGCTTTTCATGGGGAGAGCTTTCGGTAGGAGTAATAAAGGAACATGGCCGCGAAGTCAAACAGATGGCTTTCCTGCTGTGGTCGTAGAAGAAGTTGCGACGCTTGCCTCATATGGCTACTCAGCAACCCGATCGAATAGCAAGTGAATTTCCAGGCGGCGGCTGAACCCCAAAAAGAGAAATGATATTGATTAGCGAATACGGTTGCTGGTAGTACTTTAATCCCGGTCATAACCTCGCGCCATCAAAATCCAGGGAGAAACAAAAATGAGCCTTAACCGTTTCCTGCCTGCTATTGCACTCATTCTCTTTTCAATGGGGGTTCCATCATATTCGCAATCCAACGCCGGCGTAATTCGTGGAACCGTCGTCGATCAAAACGGTGCCGCAGTTCAAGGCGCCACAGTGCGCTTGACAAATTCGGTTGCCAAATACGAACAGACAGGTCGCACCGATGCCAGCGGCGCTTTTAAGCTGATCGATGTGCCTTTCAACCACTATCTACTAACGATCGAGGCGGATGGCTTTGCAACCACCAATGAAGACATAGTCGTCACGTCAAACCTTGTTCGGCAACTCGATGTAAAGCTCAGCGTCAATCCGGTCAGCGCATCCGTGAATGTCACCGCCGCACCGGAAGATCTTCTGAATCCCAACAAAACAACACCCAGCGTAGTAATAGATGAGAATCGGATCAGAACCTTCCCCACTTCCGAGCCGAGCCGTAGCACAGAAAAACTTATTGCGACTGCTCCAGGATGGACGCTGGACGCACAGGGTCGTTTGCACGCGCGAGGCATCGAATATCAGGTTCAATATTCGATAGACGGAGTGCCTGTTACTGATACTATGGCCTCCACCTTTGCCAGCTCGCCTGACCCACGAAACTTTCGCTCAGTAGAAATAAGTACTGCCAACGTCCCGGCCGAATACGGTAACAAGACTTCGGGAGTGATTGCCGTAAACACGCGCTCGGGTTTGGACATGGACAGGTCGGGACACGTGGACTTTTCCGGTGGCACTTTTGATACCCAGGAACTGTCTTTCGATGCAGGCGGCCATAAAAAGAAATTCGGATGGTTTGCAAGTGCTGCCGGTCTCAGGACCGATCGCTTTCTCGATCCACCGGCAGTTGAAAACCTGCACAATCATGGCGTCTCTGCAAAGAGCTTTTTGAAACTTGATTATGCCGTCAGCAAGAAAGACTTGCTTCGTTTCAACTTCTTCGTCGACCGCCAGCAGTTTGACGTGCCGAATGAGCCGGATCAGGAAGAGGAGGGACAAGATCGGCGCGGGCGCACCTGGGACAACATGGAATCGCTTTCCTGGCAGCATACCTTTTCGCCAAACACTGTTAGCTATCTCGCCTTTTTCCAACGCTACAATTCTGCAAAGCGGCTCAGCAATACGGAGGTAGGGCCAGTCTTCGCCGAACAGTCGCGACACAACTCAACCTTTGGTGCTGTTGGTTCACTGACGTTTTTCCGCAAGCGGAATACGATCAAAACTGGATTTGAACTTACGCGCTTTCCTGTTACTGAATCGTTTTCATTTGCGATCACTGATCTGGATGAGCTGCTGGAAAAGCAGCCCGATCTTACTGAGGAGGCGCAGGAGTTCACGCTTGAGAATCCTTTCTTTTTCCGAGACCACCACATCGGCACCGAAGGGTCTGTTTATTTCCAGGATCACATCAACGCCACCAGCAAACTTACACTGGACCTGGGGGCACGATTCGACAGCTATCACTTCCTGGTTACTGAAAACTTCTTTAGCCCGCGGTTGGCCATGGCGTACTACATACCGCGGACGAAAACCGTATTGCGCGCCTCTTTCAACCGCTTTATGGAAACGCCGGCGCTCGAAAATCTGCTCCTTTCATCGTCCGCCAGATCTCGCATCTTTAGCCCCGCTAGCGAAGAAGGCGGTGAGACTTTCGCACCAGTGCGCCCTAGTCATGAAAATCAGGTCGACATCGGTTTTCAACAACAACTCGGCAACCATTTGGCGTTAGACGTTGACTACTATTTCCGCCACATCAAAAATCAACCGGAGATTATTAATTTTGTGGAAACAGGAATTATCTTTCCGGCAACTTTGGATCGTAACCGGTCGAAGGGACTGGAAACGCGACTGGATCTTGCCCCTGTGAAGGGGTTTTCAGGCTTCGTCAGTTACACAAACTTTCACATTTACGGATTTGCTCCAATCACCGGTGGTCTTTTCCTCGGAGAAGCTTTGGACCTTCTGGCCCGATCAGGAGAAAGAATCAATATCGAAGAGGATCAGCGGAACACCGCTGTGTTCGAAGCAAGATATGATGAGAGGCGATCCCACCTATGGCTCGCATTCGGCGGGCGTCATGATAGCGGCTATAGCATTGAGTTGGAGCCCGATGCCAGCGAAGCAGAATTTAGTGCGGAATTTCCGGTGAAGATTTTGGAGCAGGTCAACCTCGAGCGCGGCTTCGTAAAACCTCATATTGTTCTGAACTTTTCAGCGGGCAAAGAATTCAAGATCAGTGAGCACGTCGGACTCACTGGTCAATTCAATATCGAAAATCTAACAGACAAGTTTTATCTGATAACCTTCGAAAGCGTCTTCTCTGGAACGACTGTCGGGCGGCCACGTTCATTTAGTGGCAAGGTCAGCGTCAGCTTCAAATAGACGATCTCAGGATTTACCCGAGAGGACGACCCGCCGTAGCCACTCGCCTCACACACTTCCTCAGTGGCCATACTGATGTTGAGCCACTTTGGCCAGCGCGATACCCAGAGCAGCGCTGCCGAGAGTTTTAACCAGCGTCGGATGCTGCGCATAAAAACCACTGATATGATCGATGATGGATGGATCTCGTTTTTCAGCGTGAGCAGCAATCTCTGCGATTGTGTTTGCGGGGATCCGTTGAGCTTCTTCGGGCGCAAGTTTCGTCTCACCCTGGTTTAGAACGTGTGCGAGAACACCTTCGCTGCCACCAGAACGAGAAAGAATTTGGGAAACCAGCGTAGGCCCCGCAGCTGCAATCAGGGTGTTTACAAGGTCAGTTCGTTGCTGGCCGCTGGATTTGGCAAAAAGATTAGCGACCATATCTCCAAATGATGGCGTTTGATCTGATCGAAAGGCCGCAGCGATACCCTCGGCCAAAGTAGATTGGGGCGCAGCTTCCGCCACGCGGTCAAAGTCCTGATTTACCTGCGACGCAGCGGCAGGATTGCCTGACGTGTATTGTTGAAGGAGTCCTTCGAGTTGTTCTATCCAGTTCATCATTCTCTCCTTGCCAATGTGACCTTTTCGCAACCTCCTTGTTGCGATTCCGGGGAAATGGTTCCTGCTATCTTCAATAAACCCTCATCCAAGCCACTATCTCAATAAAGATCGGCACGCGCGCCTGGCTCGTATGTTTTTGCGCCGCCATGTGGCCGATGCGGACGAGAAGTGCAACGGACATGCCAGCCAGATCCAGCAAACTAAAGGCTTAATTTTTGCCCAACGTATTCACACGACGGGGATGAGAATAGACATTAATGTGCTCGTTTCATCGCACAATTGTTTCATCTTTATTTGGGGGTCGAACATTAAAACAAATCGATTGTTGATTGTAATCGCGGTACTTATGTTGGCGGTTTGTTTTGGTTGTCATTCAGTAAATAATCCGCTATCAAACCTTCTTCAGGCTTCGGGTACAAGTAATACTCAGGTCAGTGACCAAAGATCAACACCGCTACGGGCTCGCCAACATCGCTTTCCTGCTCATTGAGAGTGAAGAGCTTCGGATGGGTTTGACGATCCATATATACTTCATAGTAATATGTGTCTGTGACAAATATAGACACGCGAATACTCGACCGTGAGCTGAAGAAGGGCAGTGCGGAGTTACTGGTCTTAACGTTGGTCGAAACCAGACCCCGACACGGTTATGAAATCAGCAAGCTTATAGAGGCACGCTCGGGCGGCGTCCTGCGTTTCAACGTCGCGTCACTCTATTCACTGCTTTATCGGCTGGAGAAACGAGGCTGGCTTAAGGGCCGTTGGATCGAGAAGACTGGTCAGCGTCGTCGACGCTTTTATCGCCTGACGCCTGAGGGTAAGAGAGTGCTGGCGGCACAGCGTAATACGTGGCAGGAGTTTGTCGAGGCAATTAATCGCATAACGAGGGTCGAAAATGCCTGATTGGAAAAAAGAGATTAGACGACGAATGGCCAGACTGAAGCTGGCGCCGACGCGTGAGGTGGAGATCGTTGAAGAGTTGGCCCAACACCTCGACGATCGCTATCAGGAGTTGCTGGCAGATGGCGTGTCAGATACCGACGCCGAACGATTGATCCTTGCCGAATTAAGTGAAAACGAATTATTCAGCGAGCTACATAGAGTTGAACGCAAGAGACCGTCAGAACCGATCGTCACAGGAACCAATCGGAAGATCAATATGGTCGTTGATATTTGGAACGACTTGCGCTTCGGCATCCGAATGTTGCTTAAAAGACCGGGGTTCACCGCCATTGCAGTCATTACACTCGCATTGGGAATAGGTGCCAGCACTGCGATCTTCAGCGCCGTCAACCCGATTCTGTTCGAGTCGTTACCTTATCCGGATGCCAATCAAATAGTCACAATCACAGACGACTTCGGTGCGAGTGACTCGAGCGTGGGGATGACCTTCGGAACGTATCGTGAATTCGTGCAGCGAAGCAGATCCTTCTCAGCCATTGCCGTCGTCAGACCATGGCAGCCTGCTATGACCGGAGTGGCCGAGCCCGAGAGACTCGAAGGGCAGCGCGTGAGCGCGAGTTACTTTCAGGTCCTGGGCGTGTCGCCTGCACTTGGATCGAACTTTAATTCATCCGATGACCGGCCCAATGGTCCGAACGTAATCATCATCAGCGAAGGCCTGTGGCAGCGTCGTTTCAACGGCGAGAGCGCAATCGTCGGACGTCAGGTCACATTAAATGGCAGCAACTTTACTGTGATTGGAGTCATGCCAAGAGCGTTTGAGAACGTCCTGTCTCCAAAGGTTGAGGTTTGGACTCTTTTGCAGTACGACGCTTCCCTTCCCAGCTTGGAGGGTAGAGAGTGGGGACGTCACTTGCGGATGCTGGGCCGGTTGAAGCCGGGTGTTAGCACAGATCAAGCCAGATCGGAACTCAATACCATTGCGCGCACTCCGTTACCAGAATTCCCGCGGCCACGTCATGCATCGCTTGAAAGCGGTATGCTCCTGATTTCGCTCCAGGATCAAGTGACGAGAGGTGTCAAACCCGCACTCATGGCTGTCCTTGGAGCGGTTGTCCTGCTGCTTCTGATCGCTTGTGTGAACGTGACTAATCTGCTGCTGGCTCGCGGGGCAAGCAGGCGCGGTGAATTTGCGATGCGTATCGCTCTCGGCGCCGAACGCAATCGAATGATCCGACAACTGCTCACAGAGAGTTTGTTGCTGGCGATAATGGGTGGTGTGCTCGGCCTGCTCGTGGCGCAGTTCGGGGTACGCGCGTTGGTGACGCTCAGCCCAATAGAATTGCCGCGAATGGTGGATATTGGAGTCGATGGAGCGGTATTCGCTTTCGCGCTTGGAATCACAACACTAATCGGTCTTGGTATTGGATTGATCCCAGCGCTGCACGCGTCTCAAGGGGACCTGAATATAAAACTACAGCAAAGCTCACGGCGCACCGTGGGTGGGCACCAATGGATGCGCCGCACGCTGGTCATTGCCGAAGTATCCCTCGCTCTCGTTTTGCTGGTGGGGGCCGGCTTACTGTTCCGCAGCTTGTCGCGTCTGTTCGCGATTGATCCTGGATTTGACACTTCTCAACTACTCACCATGCAGGTGCAAGCGTCTGGTACTCGATTCGACGATGAGAGCACGCACCGTTTCTTTGCTCAGTCTCTGGAAGCGGTCCGCCAACTACCCGGCGTATCGGCGGCTGCGTTCAGCAGTCAACTCCCATTGAGCGGCGATCTTGATGACGGCTATGGCGTGAAGTTTGAGTCAAACGCGACTGACAACCCAGAGGGAAATATAGGAGCGTTTCGGTATGCAGTGAGTCCGGGTTACCTGGAAACGATGGGCATCGCGCTGCGTCGTGGAAGATTGCTAAGCGCGCACGACACAGCGAATACACCACCAGTCGTTTTGATCAGCGCGTCGTTGGCGAGGAGTAAATTCCAGGATCAAGATCCAATCGGGCAGCGCTTACGTCTAGGCGCTAGCGACGGGCCATGGAGCACCATCGTGGGAGTGGTTGGTGATGTGAAGCAAACATCGCTGACGGTGAGTCAAACGAACGCCGTGTACATGACGACCGATCACTGGCGTCTATTCGCGGATAGAGCGTTGTGGTTGGTCGTACGGACTCATGGTGAACCAGCGGAACTGGCACCTGCGATCAGACAAGCGATCTGGGCCGTTGACAAGGATCAACCAATTGTTCGCGTTGCCACCATGGACCACCGTCTCGCGTCCTCAGCCGCCGAACGTCGTTTCGCGTTGTTCTTATTCGAGGCATTCGGCTTTGTGGCGGTCGTGCTCGTAGCGGTCGGACTCTATGGCGTTCTCTCCGCCAGCGTCACCGAACGCACTCGCGAGATCGGAGTACGGCTGGCACTGGGCGCACAAAGGCGGGATGTGCTTTATCTTATTCTTCGGCAGGGTCTAAAACTGACTCTCGCAGGCGTGAGTCTCGGCTTGCTGGCCTCGTGGGCGGTCACGCGTTTACTGACGAAGCTGCTCTATGGCGTAAGCGCAACTGATCCGTTGGTCTTCGGCAGTGTAGCGTTACTATTGACTGTGGTCGCCTTGTTAGCTTGTTACGTACCTGCGCGCAGAGCGATGAAGGTTGATCCGTTGGTGATTCTGCGATACGAATAGCGAAGAACCGTTCGGTCTCGAATGATAGAGAATGTTGCGCCTGGCGAGTCTTAATGCGGAAGAGCGGATTCAGTGAGCATCATCTACCTGGCACAGGGATCAACCTTTGCCAACTTCAGATTGTAAACTTTCATTTTTTGCTCCAGGCGCTGCTGCACATCGGATAGTTTTCCATTAGGCAGTACATTCAGATTGAGATTCTTCGTCTCTCCGCAAAACGGAACCGCCTCTGTTGTTACGTTGAATTTACTCATCCATTTCGCATCGCCGTAGATAGGAATACCGTTTACCAAGACAAGCTCGACATCCTGAGGTTTTGATTGGACCAGGCTGTCGAAAGGCCGCGTCGCATCGCCGCGCAGTAAAAATAAGTCGGCAAACAGTCCTTGCTGAATGGTGCCCACCTTGTCGTCAATGCGTGCGATTCTCGCTGGAATGGAAGTGGCCATTTCGAACAACTGCTGATTTGAGAAGAATCCGCCGAGACTGGTTTTGTTAAGTTCAGCGGCATACTGGATTTCAGCGAGCATGTTTTTGCTTCCGCTTGGTGCCCAATCCGGCGCGAGTGCGATTGAAACGCCTTCCCTGAACGCGGCAATCACGTCCGTTGTGCTTCCGTAGAGACCAATGTTGCTTCGAGGAGACCAGATGAGAGGCGTGGCCGCTAATCTCATGTTTCGAAAATCATTCTTATCGAATGCGACCCCATGAATTACAGCCGTTGTGGGAGCGAGGAATGCGCGGCATTTAAGCAGACTAAATTCGAGGGTTGATTCAAGGTCCTTCCTATTGCCTTCGGCGACATGAATCAGCACAAGATCCAATTCTTTCGCGGCAAGCCTGCGCTGCGCTTCGTCGGCACTGACATCACTTAAATCTCGAGGAGTTACACCAAGAAGATTTTGGACTCTTTCGCGTCCGGGCTCTGAATAAAAACCGGAGTCAATCTCCAACTTCCTTACAGCGAGTCGAGATAAGCAAGCAGGCAAAGTCGGACCCATTGATCTCGGTGTGAACATGCCTGAGAACGTGGTGGTGCCGCCCGTCGATGCCTGCACTTCGGCAAACTCGGCGATATCACAAAAACCTTGCGGGTCGTCCTGCAAGTTACGAGCTGGCGTGGAAATTTCTTGCCTGTACTTCTCAAGAGAGCGCCACTCGTATCGGTTGTTGAAAAGTTGTTTGGCGTCCCATGGTTCAAACATGGCGTACAAGGGATGATTATGTAGATCGATGAACCCGGGAAAGATTATGTCGGTGGTGTCGATCCAAATCGCATTGTCTTCCTTGGGGATCTTGTCCAACACTGCGCTAATTTTTTTCTGCTTGACGACAACCCATCCTTTGTTGAGAACTTTTTCGGGAGTAACAACGGTACCGCTGATAACGATTGTTCGATCCTGGGCGTTAACTACCGAGCAGGCACAGAGTGTGATAATGCAAACAACTCCAAGCCACCATTTTTTGACTTGAATCATGTATGCGTCTCCGTTTCGCTTAGAGTGATGTGAAACTTGTTTGGATAGTTTTCGAGCGAGTGCGCGAGGGAGCAGAAGCTCGTGACGTCTTTGAAAAACGGGCCGGACTATAAGCCTCGTGGTTTTCTTCTGTCAAGATCATTGAATCAGCGACGTTTGATGCGCATGTATGAAATCAAGAAATATTTGGCATCGCGCTGACGTGTTTTGTTCAAAGCACGTTTTCTTTTGACTAGAGCTGATCTGATCGAAGCCAGGTACAACTTGTTTGCTTCAAAACAAATCAGCATGAGCTCAAAGCACACTCGAAGTCGTCGGTGCAAGTTAAACCTTCCCTTATGCAAGTCTGCACGGCGTTGGTGCAGATTTGATCGGCCTGCGATATCAAAGTAGTTCAGTCATGTTGAGAACTGATCCGGCCAGCCCGCACTGGCCATGAATGATGGATCGCCCTGGCGCACGGCGGGGACTCAACACAACCCGGCGGGGCCAACCGAGCCCGCGAGCTACTTTTTAGGCCGCACACCTTTTTATTTTTCACTCGCGTATTTCATGCTGCCCCTCTCTGGATGTCCTCGCATAGAAAGGTCAAGTTCCCGGCAAGGGGATTGATCTGTCAGTGCGTGTCAGTGCGGGAATTGCTCGTCTAAGGTGGAAGAAACTGAGCATTTCTGTCGTCGGCCTCAGGCATTGAAAACTAGAGGTTTCCGGGCGATGACACCTCCGCGATTATTGGATCATTTCGAGAGTTAAAAATCCGGCTTTTTGATCCGTTCGGGTTTGTTGCCAATCGGCCTTGACTCCTGTGTGTTTCGTTTTCATCGTACCTCCTGAAGAAATTCGCGCGCCAAGGGATCGCTCACTTAGCGCCAACCACTCGTAACGTCGTCGCTAGCGGAGCAGTTGCATCTGCACCAACCCACACATCAAAAACCGTGGGTTCCTGCACCCACGCCTTGGCCGCGCCGCTCCAGTACGTCAGTTCCGGCTTACCCAACGTGAAATGAACAGTTCTTTTTTGCCCCGGTGCAAGTGTCACGCGCTCGAAGCCTTTAAGCTCCCGAACTGGTCGCGAAGCGCTTCCGTACCGTTGGTGAATGTAGAGCTGTGCGACCTCTTCACCAGCTCGTCGTCCAGTGTTCTGTACGTCCACCAACACTTCTGTGCTCTCGCCCAATTTCACTTCCGGCTTGCTCACGCGCAGGTTCGAGTAGCTAAAAGTCGTATAGCTTAGACCATGGCCGAACGGATAAAGAGGAGAGCTGGGAATGTCCCAGTAGCGCGAGGTGAAGTTTTTCTTGGTTTCCGGCTCTTGAGTGGTGTTGTGTGCGTAATAGATTGGGATCTGTCCTGCGCTTCGTGGCCACGTCACAGGGAGTTTACCGCCGGGTGTAGCGTCACCGTAGAGAATATCAGCGATAGCGTTTCCACCTTCAGTACCTGGATGCCAAGCCTCGAGGATCGCAGAAATGTTGGCGGCGGGCCATGAGATCTCGAGTGGACGACCATTGATGAGCACGAGCACCACGGGTTTCCCGAGACCTGAGATGACTTTGAGTAGCTCCAGCTGCCGGCCGGGCAGATCAATCGTTGACTGAGACGCTGCCTCACCGCTCATCTCTTCATGTTCACCAAGCACCATGATGATGACGTCCGACGAGCGCGCGAGCGACACGGCTTTCTCAAACTCTGCTTGCTTCTGCGCCTCACTCCAAGCTGCGGGCCGCGGCCCGCTTATTATTTCGAAGATAGAGGGTGAGACGCGAGCGATGTCTACGCCCTGTGCATATTCCACTTTTACGAAGGACCCGACTTTTGCTCGAATCCCCTCGAGCACAGTGACTGCTCTATTAACGTCATCGGCGAGACTCCAGGACCCTCGGATGTCCCGTTTGGAATCGGCTAATGGCCCAATGACTGCGACTGATGAAACCTTTGGGTCGCGTTTGACAAGCGGGAGGAGGTTGCCTTCGTTGCGGAGCAGCACCATCGAACGTTGAGCGGCTACCCGCGCCAGTCGCTTGTGCTCGGGGTTATTGTGAATCGTCGCTATGCGTGATTCATCAACGTAAGGATTGTCGAAGAGACCAAGCTTGAACTTTGCCTCCAGAATGCGGCGCACGGCCTCGTCGAGTTGCGCTTTAGTCACTCGACCTTCCTGGATCAGCCTGGTAAGACTCGTCGCATACGCGGTATTGACACCATTGCCGGGTAGCGACATCTCCATGTCAACACCCGCAGTAAACGCGCGATAAGCTGCGTCCGACTTATCCTCCGCAAAGCCGTGCGTGACCAGGTTACCTACCGCATCGGCGTCGCTCACGACGAAGCCTTTGAAGCCCCACTCCTTACGAAGCACATCGCGCAAGAGGAAAGCGTTTCCGGTCGCTGGTACATCGTTAAGATCCATGTAGGCCGACATAGCGCTTCCTACTCCGGCGTCAACGGCGGCTTTGAACGGCGGTAAGTAGACGTTGTAGAGTTCCGCATCCGCGATGTAAGCAGAGTCGTAATCGCGGCCGCCACTACCAGCGCCGTAGCCCGCGAAATGTTTCATGCAGGCCAGGAGGCGGCCTGGACTCGATGGGTCCTGGCCTTGAAAACCACGCACTTGAGCCGCGGCCATTCGGGAACCGAGAAAAGGATCTTCACCCGCGCCCTCAACGATGCGCCCCCAGCGCGGGTCGCGCGCTATATCGACCATCGGCGCGAAGGTCCAGCGGATGCCCACAGCCCGCGCCTCGTTCGCCGCAACGCTTTGCACTTGCTCAACGAGTGCGGGGTCCCAGGATGAGGCCATCGCCAATGGCACAGGGAAAACAGTATGGAAGCCGTGAATGACGTCGAACCCGAAGAGGAGCGGGATCTTCAGTCTTGAGTTCTCAACGGCAACTTTCTGAAATCGGTTGATGATGGTCGGATCGGTGACGAACAGGAGAGAGCCGATCTTGCCTTCGCGAATGCCGGACTCAACCATTTCTGGTTTCATGAACTTGAAGTAGAAGAGTTGGTTGAGCTGGCCCACCTTTTCGTCGATCGTCATCTGCGACAGCAACTCGTCGACTCTACGATCAACCTCCCGTGTTTCGTTCGCACCAGCGTGCTCTCTGAAACCGGTTTTGTTGAGCTGCGAAGTTTTCGACACGCTCATCCTTGCCAGTACCGGCACGCCAAACAAAGCGATAACTATTGTGAAACATACGCCCACCTTTACTCTCATTTCATATCTCCGCAGGGATTTAAGCGACCGAAGCGAAATTACCGCGTTACGTTCTCTTACGCCACCAAAAACGAAGCGAGGAGGGGGAAGACTTATCCTGGGACGATAATTATTACTACGACGATGCTGGTAGATTGCGGTCCTTCTTTTCAGGCTCTTTATAGCAAAGAGCTTGCGGGATGTTCTTAGTAGCAGTACTATCCCCGCCGAAACAACTCGCAGCCTTATCGAGCACGGGCCGTGATATCACTGGCCAGCGACCAGACTAACATTAAGTCTCAACTTCTGACTCCCACAAGAGCATTCCCATGAGAGAAGTCTCCCGACAAAACAACAACCAGGCAAATCAAGTTCACACAAATAAGAGGCGCAGGACGTTATGGTCGCTGCCGCTAATATTGTTGCTGCCCATCTTGACAATATCGAGTTGTACTCGCGGTGGTGGCAATGGTCCAAAACCGACACCCCCAGCCGAATCCCCAAAGCCCCAAGAGGGGAATACTGTTCGGCTTTTTCAGACCGTGGCTGAGGACCAAGTGCTTAGAATCAATCCGGGTAGTGAAGCCGAGGCAAAAGCGTACTATGCTCAACTCGAGCAGAAACTGGTAAATTTCCCGAAAACCCCGCTTACCGCCAGCACGATTGGCGACATGCTTGTTTATTACGGCTTCCCCGCCTTGCTCGCGAAAGACTTACAAGATCTGCGACCGGCAGTGCTCATGGATTTCGCACAACTGCGCAATGCCGTTTCCAATAAGCCCGACTTCGATGCTGCGTACTCCACTCGACCGTTGCAAGCCGGTGAAATCGTTGTCGCTCGATTTTTCGCACCGAAGATAATCAATGTCCGCGATCAGCAGATTAACGGTGTGCCCCAAAGCGGCGGCTTCGGTTGGCGTAAGGTACTCCGGTTCAAAGCAAGAGATGGTTCACCAGCCCGCAACAATGGTTTGGCTGCGTTTTACCTGCTGTTCAATTTTGTCGATCCGGCGCCTAAGTTCCCAGATGGCAAAAATGCTGGACAGATTCAGGCTATTCTCATACCGACATACCCAACCGGCGGCAAACATAACGATATCTACTTCCTGGTATATGAGGCTTTCGACAAGCCCAATCCGGGCCAGGTAGGATTCTTTCTCGTCGCAACTTTCGATCTGGCTGGAACGGTTCCGGATGATAAGTACTATGTGCCGACCGCCTGCGGTCAATGCCACGGCACGGAACAACCAAATCAACCAGGTGGCAAAGTAAACTACCTGGATTCCGATCACTGGCTGGATCGCACCGGCGATGATTTCCAGCTCGTGAAACCAGAGGACGTGCTCGTCGACGGCGAGGCTCCAGGCTACAACACGATCCGTACCCTAAATACCGAGATCGAAAAACAGAACAGCGCCGTGGTCGGAGCCGATCCCAAGTTCGCACTACTCGCAGTGAGAAAGTGGCTGGATCTTCACAAAGCCGGTCAACCCAACCGGCATGTACCTCCTCTGGAGCGAGGTTTTGTGGAAACGTCGGGCGATCCAAATTGGACCGCGGGTGCCGATCCCGATCAGCAATTGTTACCCTTAATGAATCAGTACTGTTTTCGCTGCCATAGCTCTGTCAAATACCATGTCTTTCAGAAGAAAGCTGTCATTGACCGAAAGCGAGGAATCATTGCCAGAGTGAGAAGTGGAAACATGCCTCAGGATCGCAGGCTGGATGACGGCATCAAAAACCGACTGCTCGATCTTTTTCAAAAACTTCCGTAATCATCCACGACAAAGGACAAACCAATGAGTACACAAGCATACGGCGCTGGCGGATGCACGAGCTACGAAACCGACATTCGTCCTAAGTTCACTGCCGAAGACATTGACCATATGAATGATCTCGGCATAGACCTCAGCGACTACGCAACCGTGAGAGACAATGCCGATCTTATATTGGCACGACTAATGGATACCGTTAGACCTATGCCACCGCCGCCCCGCGGTCCGTGGCCACCGGAATGGATCCAATGCTTCAAGGACTGGATTAAAAATGGCAAGCAGCCATAGCTTGAGAAAGTCAGCGGACAATCTCGCAACTCATATAGCTCAAAATCTGAATCCTATACCCGCACTAAATTGTAAATTGTGGCGTGTTTCTGCCGCGCGCTCTAGTATTGCCTGCGATAGAACAAATCCTAGCCGCCGGAACGTTCCGTAGCGAATGATCGTGTCCCCTATATCAAAGCGCGTCATAATTCTACGGGACAGATAAACTTCCACTACTCCCCCAACATCTGTTGAAAAAAAACTTTCCTTACCGATGCGGAAATCGCCGACGGTAAACTGGTGATTGAGGAAAGTAATTGTCCTCGTGCCCGTTAACTGACTCACGGCTGAAACCAACGAAGCCCGGCCGAAATTTCGCAAAAATTCCAGCTTTCGAGAAACGTTTGCCCGCCTTGACACCGAATTGCCCCTGATAGATGTGACCGTCCGGGACAGATAAGTCAGTTTCACCACTCTTGGGGAAGAAATTGCCTTCTGCCTCGAGAGCAAGATAGTCAGTGAGATTGTATGAAAACCTACCTCCGAATCCCGCCCTGGTTTCATGATCGAAATCATGTGGGCCGAGGGTAAGATC
This sequence comes from Pyrinomonadaceae bacterium, assembly GCA_036377375.1. Classification (GTDB taxonomy): domain Bacteria; phylum Acidobacteriota; class Blastocatellia; order Pyrinomonadales; family Pyrinomonadaceae; genus PSRF01. The sequence continues at coordinate 2,535 of DASUYO010000252.1, read as the reverse complement.
CGAGAAAAGCGGAGTAGGCTTATTACGGGATAGCAATGAGAACTGTCCGCCGATCTAAACCGAGGAACGCTGTCTTGTGCGGCAGCGCCAACATTCATAAAAAAAACAACGGTAAGTACCGCGACGATAGTGCTTAGCGAAGTATTTTTCATCCAGTATCTTTCCTTTTGAACGAGTTCTTCTAAGAACGGAAGTTGCGGATATAACAGTTGAGGCGTCACCAACTTCGCACGAAAGTTTAGCGGGAAATAAAATGATTGGCTACGGCTTTACGAGTCTGTACTCGCTTTCATTTCAGTCGGTATGTCAATATTGGATGAGGATGAATTAAGTTATGGCTCGTGGATGGGAAAGCAAGGCGATTGCCGATCAAATCGAGGAAGAGGAATCACGCCAGCAGCAAGCGTCCAAAGTTGAGACCACACCGGAACATCGAGTGCTCAAGGAGCGACTCGACTCGCTTAAGCTGTCCAGGTCGAGATTGCTTCAACAACTCGAGCGCGCCACACATCCGGCACATCGCAACGTTCTGCTCAACGGGTTGAAGGCAGTTGAGAAAGAGATCGAAGAAATTTCTGTTGAAATTCTTTAGCGCCTCACAGCTTCTTCGTTGCCTCGATTTTGTCTCTCATGTATTTGACGTAAGCCTGGGCTTTGTTTTTCGTATTGATCTTCTTGTAGTTCTCAAGAATCCTGGCTTGCTCTGCTTCGTCCTCTCCATTCAGTTGACTGCATTCCAGTTCCGTTTTCAACAGAATGTGGAGGAAGCCGACGATGTTTCCGGAATCGGGAAGAGGCTCGTCATGGACCGCTAAAACTGTCTCTACTCTATCCACTGCCGCCTCCACCAAATGATCGAGAGCAGTTGTTACTGCAATCAACTCTTTCTCAAAAACTCCTTGATGGGAGGATGCGGTCGCCGGGGACACCAGGGTTTTGGAGCAGTCTTCACGTGGTGCAGGATTCGTAAGCAAGTGCCGAAGATCCTTTGCGCTCCCATCGCGCTTCGTTAGCGGATTCATTCCCAGCAGTCTTTCTAAAGTGGCCAGGATAGAGGAATGGTCGTAGAGCGTATGGTCCACTGTGCCCCTGGGGATGAGCGGGGATACTATGACGGCGGGTACGCGTACTCCGTACTGAGTGAAGTCAAACTCCAGGGCGTTGCGTGTTATTTGTCCCTCGGGAATCCCATCGCCCGGGGGAATGGCGCAGCCAGGTTTCACGTGATCGTAAAATCCCCCGTGTTCGTCATAAACAATTATCAGCAAACTCGTATTCCAGACCGGCGAGTTCCGGATCGCCTCATACACCGCTTTAATCAAACCTTCCCCGCCGGAGGGATCATCTTCAGGATGTTGTGACGAGCCGCCTTTGTACGTAGGTCCTTTGTAGGCTTTAGGTGAAAACAAACTCCATCTGTACGGCGGTTGAGGTGAAAAGAAACTCCGTCCAAAATTTGGTTCAATGAATGTATAGCTGTAGGTATAAGCGGGGAGTCCTTCGGCGGTCTTCTCATTTAGATCGAAGGCGAAGCGATCGATCGAGTGAAGGTCCAGTTGGCTGATGCCATGCAGCGAAGCGACCTGCGAAATCCAGCCGCCGTATTCCGGCCCCGAAGCATCGTCGCTAAACTGGTTGTTATTATCGTTATAAAGCCGCCACTCATGACCTGCATTGGACAAAGCCTGAAAAATAGATCCGTTGCAATATCTGAACCCATGAATCGATTCCCATTTGACCTCGTCCCCGAGGTGCGGGCTGTCAGTCCATCCTGCCGAGGAAGCGCCATGAACGAAAAAACGATTGGGCCAGGTAGGCCCGGGCAGCGAAGAATACCAGTTATCGCAGATCGCAAATTCGCAGGCCAGCTGCCAGATCACTGGCAATTGTTTTTGGGTATTAAAGCAAGCCATGATGTCGCCGATGTGATCCGGAGCGGGTGTCCCGGTATCTTCGCTAATAGAAGTGGCATAACTACTCGCGAAACCTGAATTGTTCACCGACGGATAAGCTCCGCCTTTGTATTTGCAGGCAGCATCTGCACCGCACAGTTGTTCCAGCACGTCTTTGAATTCATGTCCGGGATCAGTCGTCATAAACGGGGGAGCACCATCCCGCACCAGATACTTTTCTCCATGATAAGAATTCCAGTCCTGAACAGTTGCGACGTCGATGTCCTGAATGCCTGACATCGCAAAAATATTATCGAAGGAGTGATTCTCCAGCATCAGCACGAATACGTTCTTAATATTGGGTTCGGTATTGTTCATTTCATCTCCAGTTGAGTGCAGAATTCGCGGTGGCGAAGCTATCACCTAACGTGCAAGTCAGTGATCCGGTCGATCGTGTTGTTAGCCTGCCGCAGGGCGGCCACCGAAGCAGATGATGTAACCATCGGGATCCTCGACATAGAAGTCCTTCGTGCCCCACGCGGTCGCCGTGATCGGCTTGATGATCGTCAGGCCATTGGCGACGCACTGTTCGTAGAAGGCTTCGATGCCCTCGACGCCCGCCGAGGCATCGAGATGCTCGTTA
>DASUYO010000251.1:0-5662 GCA_036377375.1 Pyrinomonadaceae bacterium | reverse complement strand
ATCGGTCGGCTGTCCGTCGTAATGCGCGTAGACGATAATCGTGCGTTGCGCGCCTGGTGTTTTCCATTCGCCGTAAACAGCGGGAGGCGTGTTTGGGGTCGAGCCTTCCAGGAGTCGCGGATTCAATCCGCGCTGCTTCATCATCTCGACGATTAGTGCCGCGTTTTTGCGGATGTTCTGAGTGTCGGAGGCAACGTTGGGAATCGAGAGCAGGGTCGTGAACTCTTTCAGGATCTGATGCTCGTTGGCGCGCCGGTAATCGCGGACTTTTTCCTGTGTTGTCTGGGCTGCGATCGGAAACGACAGAAGGATCAAAAGCAGAAGGCTGCGTATCATGGACGGGATTATAACCACGGATGAACGCGGATTTGATACGGATTTATTTTTTCATCAACTCGAGCACTGCGGAGGTCATGGTTTTGACGCCTGTGCGCAAAGTGGGTTCAGGGACTGGAGCGAACAAAGCAGAATGAAGTCCCGGCAGCGGAACGCCCGATTCCCTGCTTGCCTTCAGCTTCGCCGGATCTGAAGCGCCGAGCCAGAACATCACCGTCGGAATCTTGTGGTCCAGGCTGAATTCACCAAAGTCTTCACTCGCCATGATCGGCGGAACCTGTACGACATTCTCATCCCCAAGCGCTTGCCTGAATGAAGCGGCAAGACGCTCCACCAACTGCGGATCGTTGTACAAGGCACCAGCGCCTTCAGCGACTTTCACCGTCGGTGCAAGATTATCAGGAATACCGGCCGTCACCGCCACGCCCTTCACGATCCGCTCGATCGATGCCAATATGCGCTGTCTCACTTCTTCTTTGTAAGTACGAACAGTCAACTGAAGATTCACTTCATCAGGGATGATGTTGTAACGCGTGCCTCCGTGGATCGATCCGACGGTGACCACTGCCGGATCCAGTGGCGAGTTCTCGCGACTGACAATTGTCTGCAACGCCATCACTGTCTGCGCCGCGACAACAACAGGATCTTTGGTCACTTCCGGCGCCGAGCCATGTCCGCCAATGCCACGAATCTTGATGTCGATCGACGTCGAGCTGGCCATCGCGTAACCGGGCGTATAACCCACTTTGCCTGTTTCCAGTTGCGGTGTGTCATGTAGTGCGACAGCAAAATCCGGCTTCGGGATTTTTGTGTACAGGTCGTCGCGCAACATCGCAGATGCGCCGTCACCAGTTTCTTCAGATGGTTGGCCCAACATGATCAGCGTCCCACTCCAGCGACTCTTCAACTCAGTCAACATCTTCGCGGTCGCCAGAAAGTTCGTCATGTGCAGGTCGTGCCCGCAAGCGTGCATCACACTCACTTCCACGCCCGCGTCGTTTTTGGTCTTAACGTGGCTCGAATATGGCAGTCCTGTTTTCTCTTCGACCGGCAACGCATCAAGCTCGGTCCTGACAACAACTGTTGGTCCTGGGCCATTCTTCAACACTCCGACGAGCCCATAGCCAGTCCACTGCGGGTTCTGAAACTTGCCGATGTGCTCGGTAACGGTGAACCCGAGTTTGCGCAGCTCTGCGGCGACGAATGTCGATGTCTTTTCTTCGCGATGCGAAAGTTCCGGCGCAGCGTGGAGGTTTCGATAAGTCGACAACCACGAAGCCAGGTCGCGATCGATCATTGCATCGAGTGGCTGTTGTTGCGCGTTGACATTGAGCGCGAGTGTGGCTAACACCGCGATGACGAGAAAAAGTTTTGGCATTTATTATCGCTCCGAGAGCAACTTCTTGAGCTCGCTGATTCTGGCGAGATGATAATCGTCGTGTTCGGCCTGGAAAAATAACATATCAACGAGTCGCATCTGCACGTTCAGACGCGGATGTAACGCCGCGCGCGCAAAAACCTCTTCGTCGAAACTTTCGAGCCGCTGAACGATGTCGTGTCGCGCAGTACGAAACGCGTTCAGAATCGTGGTGATTGGCACGTCGTTATGGCTGGCTTCGTGCGTTTTGCGGTTCGACATGTCAGCGGCATGAAGACTCGAATTGCCGGCGAGATATTCGTCGATTCGTGGAGAGACGAGGCTGCTTTCGAGATCGAGCAGGTGACCAGCATTCTCCTGCATGGACCAACGACCATCTACCTGTGTTGTCAGAATTTCAGAAGATACACCTGCGACCAGATCCTCCAGACGCGCGGGCGTGCCGCGAATCCGCTCGATCATCTCGGGGTAGATCCCGGCGGGAAAATCAAAATTGAATCGACGATCGGTCCACTTGATGCGTGACATCTGGTTACGGCTTCGGCGGTACAGGCTTCTGCAATGCCCCCGTGATGAATTCATTCAATCCTGCATCGCTTCCGCCATGTCGAAACTTGTAGTAGTTCGACGCCTGCGCCAACCACTCTTTGCGACTCTGCTCCGTCTTGGCGTCCGTTCCAGCCGCCGCAATCGCACGCGCGTAAGCATCGATGATGCGATCCATGACCACATTCAACTTCTCAAGCGCGGCTTTGCTTTCCGGTGTCTCCGGCTTGTTTGCGTATTGAGTTTGATAGGCCGCCGACATGGTCTTGTATGGTCCAGACTCGTAAGCGACAGCGAGGAAGTAGTAAGTCGATGGAGTTTTCCTGATATCACTGTCGTACTGCGCGGCCTTTAGCAATGCATCGATAGCCTGATCCGGATTAGTTTTGAGTGTCAGATAACCGACTGCGTAATTCAGATAAGCAAGCGTGTCGTCCTTGCCTTTGAAAGGTGCCCACTCTGTCGGCGTCTTACCGGCTTCGATCTCGCGAATGGCTTTCCGGGCGTAGTCGAGCGCAGTGTTGTTGAAAGTTTCGTTTTTGGCCGAGGCCGCGAGGTAGCCGGCGTAGCCAAGGTCTATCTGAGCGCGCAGATAGTTTGGCTCGTCGGCAAGAATCTTCGCACCGGTGCTGTAGGCCTCCTCAAATTTCTTCTCGTTGATGAGAACCGGAAGATCTCGCTTGCGCTCGTCACGTTCATAGAACATGACCCACTTCTGAAGATAATCGATGTACTGATCTTTGTCTTTGGTGTATCGCTGGAGATAGTCTCGCGCCGCCTGATAAGCGACGGACGGCTTCGAGATACGATTGTCGACGAACCGCTTGTAGATTTCGATCTTGACGGGATCGTCCGTCTCCTGTCCAAACACCACCGACTGCCGGGCACCAATCGCTAGCACCGAAAGCGCCAGAAACGCCGCGAAAACCCATCTTCTTCCCAACAACTTCATTTCAACTCTCCTCCGCTCCATCTTCGCAACAACCCCGCGGCTTAGACGCTCCAAAGCCCGCTAAGGGTTTTATCAACGTAAGGTTATAATCAGTTTGCGATGACTGCAAATCGACCTGAACATATCAAATTCTCCGGCCGCATTCTATTTCTAACCGACGACATCGCGTTAATTCGCCGACAACTGGAGGCGACCGGCGATGCAGCGGCCGCACTGGAAACGGAGCTCGCGCCGCGTCTGCTCAAAGGCGACCTGCCGCTGATGAGCAATATCTCGACAGATGAGATCACGCCTGGCTGGGTCTGTTTTTACTACGACGAAACGTTGGGTCAGTACGTCTACGTCGGCATGCGCGAAGGCGCGGTGAAGAAAGACGAAGTGAAGAATGGCGGCTTTGCTGTTGTCGTCTCAGGGCTGTCGAAAGGCTGTGGCTCGTCACGCGAGACAGCACCTTATGCAGAGAAAGCGGCGGGTATTCAACTCGTCATCGCACAAAGTATCGAGAAGATTTACGGACAGAACTCGCAAAACATCGGTCTCTTAACTTCAACAGATTTCGGCCTGATCGAACGCATTCGACGCGGCGAAGACATTCCGCTTTCCGAGTTCACCAAAGGCTTCGATCCGATCTCGCAGGACATCGTGACGCATGGCGGATTGTTCAACTACAACAAGGCCCGGCTCTCCGGCAAAGTCTCGCCGCCGCAGCTCGAAACGCCGCCGCGCCCGATGACGATTGTCGAAAAGATCATCGCGCGCCACGCATTTGTGACTGCGGGTAAGATCGGCGTTCCGGCAGTAAAACCGGGCGATGCGCTGTTTGCAGTCGCCGACGTGCGCTTCTCGCACGAGTACGTCACACCGATGGCTGCATCGTTGTTCAACCAGGCGCTTGGGCCGGACGCGCGCGTTTCGCAACCCGAATCGGTGTTTGCGTTTCGCGATCACCTGACGTTTCTCGGCCGCGTGATGTCGCCGAAGCATCGTGAGATGGGCCTGCTGGAAAAGGCTGAAGGCCTGGCGACAACGCAACAGAGTTTTACCGCGCAGCAGAAGATCCGGCTTTACGGCGAGAATCCTGAAGGCGGCTCGGAAGCGATCTGTCATAACGCAGTGGTCGAAGATCTCGCACTGCCCGGACAGATCGTGATCGGCACTGACTCGCATACGTGCATGGCCGGCGTGCTCGGCTGCTTCGCGTTCGGCGTTGGCTCAACCGATATGGCAAATGCGTGGTACACGAAAGACATTCGCATCCGCGTGCCTGAGACTGTGCACTACGTGCTGAAAGGAAAGAAGCGCGCGGACGTCGCAGCGAAAGACGTGATGCTCTACATTCTCGCGTCGGAGTACATGAAGTCGAGCAAAGGCATTGGCAAAGTGCTGGAGTTTGCCGGCGAGGATTTGAAGAACTGGTCGATGGACGAGCGCGCAACGTTGACGAACATGGCGGTGGAGGCGGGCGGCACGACTGGAATCATCGAGCCCGATGAAGTGACGCTCGAATATGTCGTGCGCATGCGCGGGCTCGACGCAGAGGACGTGCGCAAAGGGTTTACTTACAGCGATCCGGACGCTGAGTATGCGGCCGTGTTTGAGATCAACCTGGACGAGATTGGTCCGATGGTCGCCACGCCGGGAGATCCCCGCAACGGCGTTCCCATTGAGGAGCTCGCGGGCGAAGTCCGCATCGATGCGGCTTACGGCGGCTCGTGTACGGGCGGCAAGATGGCCGACATGGATATGTATGCTCAGGTCCTCGAAAATGCGCTGACTCATGGGAAGCGCGTGGCTGAAGGTGTGCACCTGTACATTCAGTTTGGCTCGCAAAAGATCAAGCAGTATGCGCGGCAGCGTGGCTACATCGATATCTTCGAGCGCGCCGGCGCCGAGCTGATCGACCCGTCCTGCGGGGCGTGCATCAACGCCGGACCGGGCGCATCGGCCACAGCGGAGACTGTCACGGTCAGCGCTCAAAACCGGAACTTTCCCGGCCGCAGCGGCCCCGGCAAACTCTACCTTGCCTCACCCTACGTCGTTGCCGCCTCTGCGATTGCGGGGAAGATTGTTGATCCTAAGAAAATTTAGCCACGGATTTACACGGATTTTCACTGAAACTTTCAGTCCTTCCAGTGCACTAACCTACCGAGAGTGCGATGAGCGCGTTCGCGGGAACTCTGATGAACAGTTCAGCAGACCTGGTTACTCGCGTGTGCCAGGGCGACTCGGATGCTTTTCGCCTGATTTTTGAAAGGTATTCGCGGCCCGTCATCAGCTTCATCTACGACATGGTTAACGATCGCGCGCTCGCGGAAGAGCTGACCCAGGAGACGTTCGTCCGCGCTTACCGGTCGATTCATACCATGCGCGCCGAAACGAAACTCTCCACCTGGTTGTTTGGCATTGCGAGAAACGTCGCGCGCGAGTCGCTGCGAGCACGCGCACGCGCC
>DASUYO010000250.1:0-4112 GCA_036377375.1 Pyrinomonadaceae bacterium | reverse complement strand
TCGGCCTCGGCAGCATCCCATTGCGGATCCTCACCGCGCTCTCTGCCATCGCCGATGGCCCAACCCACATCGTCAGCGTAGGCCTCAGCCCACCAGCCATCGAGCTCAGACAGGTTAAGACCGCCGTTCGCTAGTATCTTCATTCCACTCGTACCACACGCCTCCCATGGCCGGCGCGGGTTATTAAGCCAAACGTCAACGCCATGCACTAACTGCTCGGTCAGCAGCATGTCATAGTCACTGAGAAAAACTACATGCGGCCGCACTTCGGGACGGCGCCGGATGAAGTCGGTCCATTGGCGGATCATCGCCTGGCCCGGTTTATCTGCCGGATGAGCCTTACCCGCAATGAGAAGTTGTACCGGACGATCTGGATTAGTGAGGATGCGCACCAATCGCTCCGGATCGTGAAGCAGTAGGTTTGGGCGTTTGTAGGTTGCGAACCGCCGCGCGAAACACAGCGTCAGCGTTTCCGGATCGAGAACTCGCCCGGCCTCGTCAATCTGCGCAGCCGAGCAACCGGACGAGGCGAGTTGTCGCGCGAGACGACGCCGTGTGTAACGAACCAGACTGGCGCGCGCGTTCGATCGGAGTGTCCAGATGTCCGCGTCCGGCACTTGTCGCATCTGTTCGGTTCTGTTGGTCGTGGCTGTTCCAAGCCATCCATCGGGTCCGCAAGCCCTGGTCCATAGCTCTTCAGCCTCGGAGGAATCCCACGATGGCATGTGTACACCGTTCGTTACGTGGCCCACGGGGACTTCATCACTTGGCCAACGTGGGAAGAGCGATTGGAAGAGTGTACGGCTCACCTCGCCATGCAGGCGGCTGACACCGTTAACGGCGCCGCTACCGCGGATCGCGAGGTAGGCCATGTTGAATTGTTCGTTAGCATCGTCGGGATTCTCACGCCCAAGCGCCAGCACATCACCCAGAGTGATCGTTACTTCTTCTGTGTAATCCCGCAGGTACTTCGCGACCAACTCTGGTGCAAAGCGATCGAAGCCGGCTGGCACAGCCGTGTGGGTAGTAAAGAGGTTGCCCGCGCGCGTTGCCGCGAGGGCTACTTCGAACGGCTGTCCGGTCTCTTCCATGAAGGTGCGCGCGCGTTCAAGCACGGCGAAAGCGGCGTGTCCTTCGTTCAGGTGACAGACTTCGGGGCGAAGCCCGAGTTTACGTAGCAGCCTCCAGCCGCCGACACCCAAAACGATCTCCTGGAGCAAACGCGTCTCCGAGCCACCGCCATAAAGCTCACTGGTGATTCCGCGATGGAACGGCGGATTGGCAGGATCATTTGTATCGAGCAGGTAGAGTGTTGCTCGGCCGACTTGTGCCTGCCACGCGCGCACCCAAACGCTATAACCCGGCAGCGCGAACTTAACACGGACCCACTCACCGTTCTCATCGCGCACCGGAACGATTGGCAGCAGCCCCGGATCGTTGTAAGGATAGAGCGCGCGCTGCGCTCCGTCGGCATCCAGCACCTGACGAAAGTACCCTTGCTGGTAGAGCAACCCGACGCCTACCACCGGCACGCCTACATCGCTCGCAGCCTTGAGTTGATCTCCCGCGACGTTACCCAAACCGCCTGAATAAATCGGTAGCGCTTCGCTGAGCATGAACTCCATGCTGAAGTAAGCGACGCAACTCAATGGCGATTGCGCATACTTCTGCTGGAACCAGGTCGGCGCCTGCATATAATCCTTTTTGGTGCGCGCAGCCTCCTCAACCTTGCGGCGGTAGTTCGGGTCCGCCATCAGAGACTTGAGCCTCGAGAGCGAAGTAGTCAGCAGCACGAGCCATGGATTGTGTGTGAGTTCCCAGAGTTCGGGGTCGAGCGGTTCCCACAACTCTTCCTCTCCGTGACTCCAGGACCATCGCAGGTTAAGTGCTAAATCGACGAGCGTATCAAACCCGTCAACGTCGGCTTTAAACCAGATTGAATGTGCTTGCTCGGCCATAATTTTCTCTTACACGGTGTGTTGGCACTTCAGGCCCACCTTCTTTGTTCCGACAACCACTGCGTCACTAAAGCCTGCGTCAAGACAGCGCCGGCGCTATCCTGCAACCGATTCAACTGATCCGCAATCAGCCAGGCGCGGTGGAATCCGCTCGCTCTTTTAATCCGCCGATTCCCTTGGACCTTTCTGTTCACTACTCGCATCTCTCTTTTCCTCACCCCTTCACTACGGCAAACCGTCGTGTCGAACTCTCACTCCCGTTTTCCAGCGAACCTAGTAACGAGAACGCGGCGGCTTGTAGCAAGCGGTTGCGCGCTTCCCATTCAGCGATCCAGCTTTTCACCGTGCTCGCCGTATCACGCTCGCGTTGACGATCGGTCCTGTCACTCTGGTCAGTAGGGAGGCTATTTGTGTTAGCGCCTTCGCTGCGCTTTATGATTCTGATTTTTGATTGCATTGTCGTTCGCTCCCTGCTGCCTTTCGCACTCGCCGTTGCGCAGCTAACCGTTTTCTGATCTCATCCATTCTGTGTCGCATCGATTCATAATTGCTGAAGTCCATGATCCCTTTCCTCCCCGTGCGTGTTCGACCACGTAATAGGCAACAGCCTTGCCACACGGAGTAGCACGGTCGATCACTCCTTACCTTCGAATAACAATAGGGAATTGGTGCTTGCGTTGTTAAAGGATGGAATGGGTGGCAGAAGAGAAAGAGATGGCTCGTGGTTTTTCGAAGTTGTTCGTGAAACCACGAGCCGAAGACGAGTACGTTACGCGCTCACCTCTCGATCGTCGTCGTCAATTTCAAAACTTTGCCTTCACGGAAAACGGTTACGACGAGGGGGTCTCCGGGTTTGAGGGCCGCGACGCTGTTGTAAATCTTTTCGTAGTTTTCGTCGCTCGTTAAAGTGCCGAGTGATTGAGCGGAACTCGGGTCGATGATAGCGATGTTGTTCACGCTCAGAATGACGTCACCGCCGAGCAAAATATCCATCCCATGAATCGTTGCCCGCAGGCTTCCCTGGTTAATACCTAATTGGGAGCCGATTGACTTGTCGCCGACGCGCTGCACCAGAACGCCAGCGGTTTGCGGCAGGTTAAGAGCCTTCGCCATGGCACCCGTCACCACTAACCCATCAATGCCGGACCAAAATGGTTTTCGTTCCAGCAACAACTGCTTTGCTGTATTCGCAGCCGTCGCAAACGCCAGCCCTTCCGAGCCTCCGGTATGAGTCATGATGCTGCTAACGATGCCGATTACATTGCCTTGCATGTCAAACATGGGGCCGCCTGAATTCCCCGTGTTTATGGCGGCATCAGTCTGTAGAAATTCGACTGATGTGCTCTGATTGTTCCTATTCAGCCGATGCCGGCCGCTCAGGTGGCCCACGCTAAGCGTCTGACTGATGCCATAAGGTGCGCCAATCACAAATATCTGATCGCCGACCTCCACCTTGTCAGAGTCGCCGAGCGTCGCAGGCGTAACACCTTTCGGCATTTCTTTGAGCTGCAACAACGCCACATCCGATTGAACATCAGAGCCGATCACGCGGGCGCTGATTGCCTGGCCGTCCGAAAACTCGACCATCGCAACGTCCGCAGTCTGCACTACGTGCGCTGCGGTTAAGACTTTTCCATCACTAGAAATCAGTACGCCCGATCCCAAACCATCGACGATCGACATCGGTTCGTCGGCCGAAGGCGCCACTTCGACCCGTTTGGTTCTGACGATGACGACCGACTGGTTGACCTGGCGAAAAGAGTCACGAAGCTGCTGTGCGTTCGTCGTGATCGAGATCGCGCAGAACGTGAGCAGACTGAGCATAAAGGCGAATGGCGATTTGGTTCTCATGGTTCGCCGCAAAGCGCAACAACTGTTCCAAAAGAAAAATGCAGGTGACACACACGAGCGGACAGAAAAAAGTAATGAAATGAAGAGTTCCTGGACCGTTACTGCGGTTTTCGCAAATACAGCACTCGTGATTTCACGATGTTGTTCGTAGAATCACGAGATTTCCTGTTCTATCCAGCGCGTGACGTAGGAGGGAGTGTTTTCAATCCTGATCTTTTTCGATTTAGCTCTACACAAGAACTCCATAGCCGTCCGATCCACGAACGTGACGTTCCTTAAATCAAGTGCGACTTTGCCCGCCTT
>DASUYO010000249.1:0-2163 GCA_036377375.1 Pyrinomonadaceae bacterium | reverse complement strand
CCATGGTTTTCCAGACGGATCGCACGAGGCGCGGTTGTACATAACGCGACGATTGGCCGGCCACGACCACGCCCAGTTCTGATAGATTCCGAGTCCTGATGGATCGGACGTGTCGCGTCGTTGCATTTGCGCGCCCGCTTCCGTCCAGGAACCGGAGTACAACCAGTTACCACAAGTCGTCGTACCATCATCTTTCAGCCAGGCAAAACCCGGAAGCTGTTGACCAGCTTTGATCGTAACGTCCGGCTGGGGGTCCAGCGTGATGTCTGCGAGCGCCTTGCCGTTGATCTCTTTCGCGACTTCCGCAAGTGACGGATTCGTCGGAGTTGTATAGGACCAGGTAAGATTGGCGATCGGATCTGGAAACTTACCGCCTTCCTTCTGGTAAAGATCACGAACTTTCAAAAAGATACGCGCGAGTATTTCCTGATCGACTTTCGCATCACCCGGTGGCGGCACTGCTACATACTTCCATTGCAGCCAGCGCGCGGAGTTGACGAACGTGCCGTCCTTCTCAGCAAAGCCTGCGCCCGGTAGACGATAGACAGTCGTGTTAATACTCTTCATCTGGTCTGCCGTGGTGCCGGGAGCTCGCCAGAACTCCGCTGTCTCTTCCGGATAGAGCTCGCAGACGACAAGGAAGTCAGCTTTCTTCAACGCCTCGATGTTCTTGCGCGAGTTCGGGCCGATAGCGACGCCGTTCATGCCAAAAGCAAACAGACCTTTGACTTTGCCGGCGTACATCTCGTCCCACATCTCAGTCCAAGAGAATTTGCGATCGATCTTGGGAAGATATTGATAGTTGAAGTCATTTTCCTTTTTCGCCGAATCGCCGTACATAGACTTGAGGAACGACACCATGAATTTCGGCGTGTTGGACCAGTAGTTATACGAGTCCCACTCGTTCGGCTTTGAAGGAGTCGGCGTAGTGCGCTTCAGGAAAATCGCAAGATCCGTGTCTGATGGTTGCGGAATTTTGAGATAGCCGGGGAAGATGTCAAACACACCGCCCATGTCGGTTGCGCCCTGAATGTTCGAGTGTCCGCGCAATGCGTTCACGCCACCACCTGCGCGTCCGACATTTCCGAGGAGCAATTGCAGCATCGCCGCTGTGCGAATGATCTGAGTGCCGAAGGTATGCTGGGTCCAACCAACGGCATAGATGATCGTTGCGGCTTTCTTCATGTTGCCGTCTTTGCGGATGGACGTGAACAGGTCGGCCGCTTTGAGAAATTGATCTCTCGGGATACCGGTAATGCGCTCGACCATTTCCGGTGTGTAGCGCGAATACTGTTGCTTCAACAGTTGGAACACCGAGCGCGGATGTTGCAGCGAAAGATCGTAAGCGACATTCGGCGGGAGCATCGGCGGTGGTTTTGGGCCGCCTTGCCCTGAAGCGCCCGGTCCGCCCGCAGCCTGATGACCGCCACCTTGAGCAGAAGACCCTTTCGGTGGCGTTGACGGTTGTGAACTGACCTGGTCTGACTTACGTTCAAAATTCTTTGCCGGCTCTTCACCAGTCTTCTTCTGGTCACCAGTGGCTTCACTCGACGCCTTGCCGCCAGTCGTCGATGCTTGCGTTGCTGACGCTCCACCTCCGCTGGCGCGCTGAGTCACTGGTCCAACATTGCCGCCCGCTTCGTAATTCCACGTCTCCTTGTCGTAGGTCTTACCGTCAAACCCGGAAAACAATCCGTCTTCGGGAAGCTTGAATCCATCTTTCACGATGAAAGCGGCGTTGGTGTAATTGATCAGGTAGTCTTTGGCGATGCGATTACTTTGAATCGCGTAGTTGATTAGCCCGCCCAGAAAAGCGATGTCAGTTCCGGCGCGAATTTGTAAGAAGAGATCGGCCTGAGTGGCCGTGCGTGTGAATCGCGGATCGACCACGATCATTTTAGCGTTGCGATGCAGCTTCGCCTCAACTGGCCATTTGAAGCCGCACGGGTGGTTCTCAGCCGGATTGCCACCCATGATCAACATCATGTCGGTATTCTTGATGTCGATCCAGCCGTTCGTCATTGCGCCGCGTCCGAAGGTGGGCCCCAAACTGGAGACCGTCGGACCGTGTCAAACCCGGGCCTGCGTTTCGAAATAGCAGAGCCCCATGCTGCGCATCGTTTTGACGGCGAGAAAATTCAGTTCGTTGGTGTCAGTGCAGCC
>DASUYO010000248.1:0-8711 GCA_036377375.1 Pyrinomonadaceae bacterium | reverse complement strand
AGACCAAAGCGGCGCCAAGTCGCCGCACTCCAGGGAGGGGCCAATCCGTCAAACTGCATGATGATATGTTTTTGGCAGGATTTACCTTGACACAGTTTCGACATAGTTATATACCAATTAACCAAATAGCGGCCCTCGCAGGCTGGAAATCTTTTTTTACCCTCATTGGTGGCAAACCGAAGAGCGTATTAATACCGATTCTTACCCGCCCGCCGGCATGATGGGTTTTCTAGGTTAACGGACCCCAGGGAGTAGAACATGGTACAGACAGAAGCCGCTCAGGTAATGGAAAGAACACAGGATAGCGAGTATCAAGACCGGAGTATCAAGTGCGTTGACTGCAACGAGAACTTCATCTGGACCGCAGGCGAGCAGGTATTCTTTCACGACAAGGGACTGAAAAACGAACCGAAGCGATGTAAGCCCTGTAAGCAGGCGAAGAATGAACGATTGGCGGCTATCGCTGCCGCGCAGTCGTCCGGAGTGCGACAACGCATCGAAGTCTCAGTTCAATGTGCACAATGCGGACAACAGACGACAGTTCCCTTTTATCCATCTCAGGGACGCCCTGTCTATTGCCGGTCCTGTTTTCTCGCGGGAAAAGCTTCGAACGCAGAGATCGCGCAGGTATAACGTATCCTTCGCATCACAGCGGTGATGCTCATGTCAGCCCGACTGATCCCGACCGTAGCTCGATAATCACCCGCCAACATGCACGATCGGGCGTCGATTAGAATCTTTTTCTGCCTGTCGTAAAACCTCGTGAGTGACGGGCGCAGTATCGCCTTCGCCGAACGCAATATATTTCAGCAAATACGAAATAGGATTTCCCTCGCTCCATCCAAAATAGACGTGCGGCAGTTTCCCCATTTCATCGCGCAGGTAAAGTAAAAACGCTGCTATCGCGTTTGGCACCGCGGGCGACTCCGTTCGCAGAATGCGATAACCGTCAACCGTCTCGCCACGAATACACAGTGTGCCCGCAAACTCAGACGCATCGCCGGGAGTAACCTCAAAGAACAAGATTGGCTCGCCAGTAGGAATATGGTTGCTGGTGCGTTTCTCATGTTCTTTCTGCGCGTACTCGTCCGCGTCGCCCTTGTCTCTGCGATTGGTGATGATGCGAATCGTTCCCTTGGCGGCATCTTTAATAAACTGGCGCGCCTGATCGTCCAGTTCGATCTGTTCCACTCGTAGCTCGGTCGAGCGATACACTCGCGAGAAAAGCGACGACAGAATGATCGTCAGGATGAAGAACGAAGCTATCTTGATACCTTCCGGCCGCTCGTGAATGTTCTGGATGGTGGTGTACACAAAGATCAGAGCGATCGCGAAATACACAGGCCAGTTTCCACCTCTTCTCCAGATTGCGAGCGTAACGGCGATCGCAGCCGACGTCATCAAGACCAACACGCCGGTCGCATAGGCGCCGCCTTGCTGGTTTACGTCTGCTTTGAAAATGAGAGTGACTGCAAAAGCGATCGCGATGATAACGATCACCAGCGGACGCGCAGCCCTGGCCCACTCCGGCGCCATGCCATATCGCGGCAGATAACGCGGCACGATACTCAACAGACCGGCCATCGCTGACGCGCCCGCGAACCACAGAATTGTAACTGTGCTGAGATCGTAGACCGTTCCGAAGATGTCGCCAAAGAATTCATGCGCAAGGTAAGCGATAGCGCGACCGTTCGCTTCACCACCTTCGGCAAACTTCTCCGCCGGAATCAGTATTGCGGTGACAAAGCTACTGGTGATGAGCAGCACGCTCATGATGAGAGCGGCAGAGCGAAGTAGCTTCTTAGTATTGCGAATACGCCCGCGCAACAACTGTTGCGTTTTAGCGTCTTCACCGTGACCGGTACGAGTCGTTTGAATGTTGGCCCAATCGTCATCACTAAGATCGATCCCACCCTTCACCAGTGGCATCACTGCGACGCCTGTCTCGAATCCTGAAAGTCCGAGTGCGAGTTTCGGAAAGAGAAACAAAGACACTCCGACAATTAGCCACGCATTCCCATGAACACTTGGATGAGTGAAGAGCGCGCGCTTCCATTCAGGAAAATGGAATGGATGAGTAGCCAGCTCGTACAAACCAAACGAGATCACGATCGTGTTCAGTAACAAGTACACTCCAACAAGGGCGACCGCAATTCCAATAGCTTCCTTGAAGCCACGCAAAAAAATCACCCCAAGCACTGCAATCAGCGCCAGCGTCACGCCGATCTGATGCTTCAACAGGGCTGGAGTAAACGGGTTCTCGATCATGTGAGCGGCCGCGTCAGCGGCGGAAAGTGTAATCGTGATGATGAAGTCAGTAGCAACGAATCCGAGCAGGACGAGGACGAAGAGTTTTCCTTTCCACCGCGAGAGCTGGTGTTCCAGCATCGAGATGGAACCTTCGCCGTAAGGACTCTCTTCAGCGACGCGGTTGTAGATAGGAAGTGCGCCGAAGAGTGTCAGCAATACCAGAATAAAGGTGGCTATAGGAGAAAGCGCCTGGGCGGCGAGAAAAGCTATTCCGGGTTGGTAACCGAGAGTTGAGAAATAGTCGACACCCGTCAAACACATCACCTGCCACCAGGGATGTTGTTTGTGTGGAGTAGCGTGAGCGGTGTCTTGTTGCGCGGACCCTTTGAATAACCAGAGCTTAAAGCGTCTTCCCGCGGTTCTCCGAGTCGAACGATTGAACATTTTGCTCAGTTATCAGCCTCGTGATGTTACTCCCGCCCCCACTTTCAAGCAATAGACAAAGCTAAGCCGCAGATTTTGCCGATGAATGCGGAATAGGATGTGCATTCATCCACAAAATCTGCGGCCGTTTAAAACATAAGCGGGCGGGGGCCTCCCACAGCCCCCACCCTAAGGCCACGTGTCCTCACCCCACGCGACCGATTCGTCCACCGGGGAGGTGAACGCATGCGGATTATGCAATAGTCCGTCTAAACTTTCAACCTGCTTATTGTTTTTGTCGACAACTCGCAATAGTAGTTCAGATCGTTATGGTGCAGAAAAAACTTATAGACCACATAAGCAACTTCAATCGTGAATCTATCGCTTTCAAGCTTTCTTGCCTGCAACACCTGCTGCATCATTACCTTGGACCATCTGTTGACCCTTCGCTTCACCATGGGCCAAGTCTGAAAAAGCGACGATCATAAGCAGCACCGTGATGCTCACGGTGGAAAGAATGTAAAGGATTGCCGACTTCTCCAAATAGATAAGGACAATCACCAGGACGGTGACACCGAGTGACCAAAGGGCCGTGATTAATTTTCGACGCCGGCGATCACCGGCCAATGTTTTTCGATTCATTTTCGATCCTGAAAGCCTTAGTAAATTATCCGACTGGGCAAATAAGTTCCTGTCGACGAGATGGCGCCCGTCAAGCCGCCCGTCAAAGCACCGACCAGTGTAGATCCAATACGACTGGACGAGAACATGCCCGACTCACTCACTTCAATGACGTCATAGGCCTGCAGTAAAAAGTCCGGCTTCTGGTTCTTTCTGATGGCGGCTACGTCCACATGTATGACTTCCTGGTTCGCGGATCCGGGAATTTGACGATAGATCCTGACGTCGGTCAGCTTCGCCTCTTTCCTCGTCCCTCCCACCATTGCGAGAGCGCGACTGAGCATTAGTTGATCGCGCATGTAAATGCCGCCGGGCGACAATACCGCGCCCGTGATGTAAACGGGCTCTGCTTCCGTTACCAGCACATAATCTCCAGGTCGAATCACCGGATTCGCTTCAGATTTCCCGAGACGAAGATCTGAGATTTTGACAATTTTCAGCGGGATGCTGGTGCCGTCGATAGGTGCGGCCTCGGCTTCTTCGCCGGGCTCAGGACACATGAGAGGCTCAGTGTGCAATATCTGGATGGTGCCGGAAGCACGCTCAGTAAATCCACCTGAAACGGCCATCAGCTCATTCAGTCGCACTTTGCGCTTCATTTCCACGCGTGTGGGCTGGCGAACTGCACCAAACACTGTAGCCGGCTGGCGGCTGTTTCGTTCCGAAATGCGCACGCTCACCTGCGGGTTGTTGATGAATTTCGCGTAGGCGGTGGCAATGTCTTTTTGCACATCTTTATCCGTGCGACACTTCGCCTTTATCGGTGTTTCTAGAAAGGGCAGCGAGCTGAGATTGCCATCGCTGTCTACCTGCGCATTACTGCTTAACTCTGGCTGTCCGAACACCCGAATATCGAGCACATCGCCGGGACCCAGCAGATAGGTTTTGATCCCCTGGATGTCCAACCCGGGTGACTGTTGTGCAGGCGGCGCACTCTGCGGCTGTGGATCCGACTGTTGCGCATAACCGGAACCCGCAAGCATGCACACGAACGTGACTACCAGAATCAAAGCGTACTTAACTTTCATCTTCACCACCTCTTAATTACTCTGAAGGCGCTAACCATTCTAATACGGTATTGGACGAGTGTTCATAAGCAACTCAGTGTCGCACAAAAGGTAATAGATGCCAACCAGCAGCATGGGCCACGGAGACGTTAACCCGAGCGATCAGAGCCGCCACCTTCGGCGTTCGTCTTACTCGCGCGAAGTCGGGTCTTGAGCTCTGCAATCTCGCGTTCGATCTTTGCCGTTCCGGCAACGCGTACTTCCTGTTTTACAACATCCTGATTCAGATAAAAGAGTGCGTCACGATAACGATTGATCGCGCGGTGATAGTGTCCTTTGAAAGCGGATCTTTCCGCTAACTCCACCCAGTGAGCAACCTTGACTGACGCAATAAACTCTTCGATTGCAACTCTCGATTCGTTGAGCTCTGTTTCATCGGGATAAGCTCGCAATGCAGAGTCGATGCAGTCCATCGCCCTGGTTGCAGTCTCGATTTTGTCGAACGTTCGTGCACGCTGTTGCGCTTCGTGCGCCAACAATTGCGATTGGCCTCTGGCCCACGTCAACAGGTGATGCCTGTGCAGAGCACGAACGCGTTCCTGTCCGGCCTTGATCGCAATTCCCTTTTCACCGCCGTAGCTACCCGACTTGATTGCTTCGTCAGTGCTGGCAAGATAATCATGACAAAGTTGTGCCACGTCGAGATGCATCTCGGGAGTCGAGCCGGGACGCTCCGCAGCCGACGATTGCTTCTGAATCGCTCGCAGTGCGCCTGAGTGAAGGGAGGAAGAAAATGTCTTCTTCTGACTGCGGCTGCTCGAACGAGAACGACTCCGGCGACTCTCAGGAATCCCGTTCTCCAACAGGTAACGCGTCCATGCACGACGCATCAGCACTTCCCGCGCCGACAGCGCAACTAACAACACGACGCTTGCCGCCAATCCCGCAGGCAGCCATGGAGATTCGTCGCCACTGCTAACCAGAATCCACCAAAGTGCGAAAAACATTCCGGCAGCAATGATTATGGCCGAGATGAAATATGCGACACTCGACGGCATGCGGCCGCGAGCCGGACGCGATTGAGATCGCGGGCTTCTAGGGAAGAACTGATCCGCTGAGTTGTTTCCCAATGACTAGCCTCAGGGCTGGGGCACCCAATTCAGTACGAAACGTATGTCCAGTGGGGATGACTCACAAGCCTCACAAGGTCATAATAGTCGGCTTTTTAGAACTCCGCTGTCAATATACGACCTTTCACGACTACCGAAACCAAGGAAACAGAACCATGAACGAGAAACAGTTTGCCGGCAAAGTTGCTTTCGTGACCGGCGCCACCTCAGGAATCGGACAGGCCTGCGCAATTGCTTTTGCTGAGGCTGGAGCAAAGGTTGTTGGTGTAGGCCGCAAGGCAAACGCGCTTCGAGAAGTCGAAGAGAAAGTCCGCGAAATCGGCTCGGAAGCACTGACGATCGAAGCAGATCTCTCTCATGAGCGGGAAGCGGAACGTGCTGTTCAGCATGCTGTCGCATGGTTAGGCGGCATTGACGTGCTGGTCAATGCTGCCGGCCACATCAGCACCGGCAGTATTGAAAACACTTCCCTCCAAGCCTGGGACGACATGATGAACGTCAACGTTCGAGCAGTGTTTCAGTTAATGCAAAAAGCACTGCCGAGCTTGATCGAGCGGCGCGGAAATATTGTGAACGTTTCCAGTGTCACTGGCTTGCGCGCGTTTCCGGGCGTGCTGGCATACTGCGTTTCAAAGGCGGCGCTCGACCAGTTAACGAGGTGTGCGGCGCTGGAACTGGCGCCAAAGGGTGTGAGAGTCAACGCAGTTAACCCTGGTGTTGTCGTCACACAGATTCACAAACGAGGTGGCATGAGTGAGGAAGCATACGACGCGTTTCTCGAACACTCGAAGACTACACATCCGCTAGGCCGCGTCGGACATCCCGAGGAGATCGCATCGCTGGTCTTGTATCTCGCATCGGACCAGGCTTCGTGGATCACCGGAGCAACGTATTCGATAGACGGCGGCCGCGGTCAAACATGCGCCCGCTGAACCTGTGCCCTTTTCTGGCTACTCTTTTTGTGTCGCTGCTATACTGCCGGCCTCAATGAGCAACCCAGTGCCAACCATCGTGATCCGCACGCCTCCGCGGATTAGTGCGATCAGGCTCGTCCTCGCAATTGTCGCCGGACTCATCGCGATGTTTTTAGGACTGCTCGTCCTGCTTCTAATCGGCATTGAAACGGGCCCGGTTGCACTGCTGCTTGGTTTAATAACGGCAACGATTCCGGTTCCTATCTATATCGCACTCGTTTTATGGATTGATCGCTACGAAGCGGAACCGCTCTGGATGCTCGCCACAGCGTTCTTTTGGGGTGCTCTGATTGCGACATTCTTCGCGTTTCTCCTGAACACGGGCAGTCAGGGTGTAGTCGGTCTTATCGCCAACGCAAAAGCGGGCGAAGCATTTGCCGCAGTCATATCAGCTCCGATCGTCGAAGAAACCGGAAAGGCGCTCATCCTGTTCATCCTGTTCTTCTGGAAGAAAGATGAATTCGACGGCGTCGTGGATGGAATCGTCTATGCCTCGATGGCGGCACTCGGCTTCGCGATGACGGAGAACATTCTTTACTACGGCAAGGCTGCGGCAGCTGGCGGTGGCGAAGCATTGACGCTGATACTCATCATTCGCGGTTTCTTTGCACCTTTCTCTCATCCGCTGTTCACGAGTTTAACCGGAATCGGTTTAGGTCTGGCCAGACAGTCGACAAACATCGTCATCAAAATACTCGCGCCAATTGTTGGGCTGTTGATGGCAATCTTCATGCACAGCATTTGGAACGGCTCGGCTGTACTCGGTGGCGGCGGTCTTTTCATTATCACTTACATCGTGGTCATGGTGCCGGCCTTCTTCATAATGCTCGTTGTGATTGGGTTCGCACTTCGGCGTGAGGGACAAGTGGTGCGCGAGTTTCTTGTGGTTGATCTCCAGCGTGGGTTTCTAACTCAGGACGAATACAAGCAACTCGGTTCGATTTTGGGAAGAATGGGCTCATCCTTCAACGCGTTCTCTCAAAGTGGCGTTAAAGGTTGGCGTGCGCGGAGGCGTTTTAATCAACTGGCAAGTGAGCTGGCTTTTCATCGCAGTCGAGTTTCGCGGGGCGTGTATTCAGCGGACTGCGATGTGCAGGCCCAGGAAACGGCCTACTTACACGCGTTGCAGGATCTCATAAATGAGCTTAGAAGACGCTAGCAGCTTTATCCACGATTACACAGATTGATTTACAGAATCTGTGTAATCTGTGGATAAACAACTCGCTGCCTTTCTGGTTCTGGCTTATACTTGGCGTGGGTTGCGCAGTCATTTCATCAGAGCTGAAAGCTCGTGAGAGTCCAACTTCTACCCAGCACCTTCGATGCTCAGGGCCTGGCAACCCCGGAGCAGCGCTTGACTTGTTTTCTAATAGACGACTGCGTGGCGGTTGACGCCGGCAGCATCGCCATTGCTTTGACCAACGAGCAACGGTCCAAAGTCAAAGACATCATCGTCACACATCCTCATATGGACCATATCGCAAGCCTTCCGATCTTCATTGACGATCTCTATCCGACTTTGAAAGAACCGATGCGCGTACACGCGACCGAGGAAGTGATTCGACTTCTCGAGCGTGATGTTTTTAATTGGAATGTCTATCCACGCTTTTCTGATTTGAAAAACGATTATGGTCCAGTGATGGAGTACATTCCTATTCCGATTGGGGAACCGTTCCGAGTGGCCCATCTGAACGTGGTTGCAGTTCCAGTGAATCACATCGTGCCGACTGTGGGACTGGTAGTTTCCGATGGACAGAAGAGTGTTGCTTTTAGTTCTGACACTGCGGAGACTGAGGAGTTCTGGCAAATAGTTAATAAGATGAAGGGCCTCGATGCGTTGTTAGTTGAGGCCTCGTTTCCGGACCGCCTGGCGAAGCTGGCCCACGTTTCTCGTCACTTCACGCCTGCGTCGTTGGGCCAGGAATTGAAAAAGTTAACTCACAACGGCATGGACATCATGGCCGTACACCTCAAACCTTCATACCGGCAGGAAATCATCGACCAGCTCGACGCGTTGCATATCCCGAAATTGAAAGCAATGGAACCGGGCAGGATTTACGAATGGTGAGAACTCAACTCGCGGGACGATCGAACTGAACCGGCTCGAATTCCTTCTCCGTATGCTCGCCGTCTACATCGTGAAGCGACACGCGCCCGCTCGGAAGCAATTCTTTAACACGAAACGTGTGCTCGTGCCGGTCGCGTCCGGGCTTTAGCTCAGCCCTGAACGTCACCCGCATTCCCGG
>DASUYO010000247.1:0-28084 GCA_036377375.1 Pyrinomonadaceae bacterium | reverse complement strand
GAAGATTCTGCCCGAATACGAGATCAAAGACTTGCCGCTTTCGCACCCGATCTTTCACAGCTACTTCGATCTCGATAGTGTGGTCCAAGTGCCGGGAGTCGCGGCGCTGATTAACGGTGTCACGTACGAAAAGGGCGGCGTAACCCCGCATTACATGGGCGTCGAAAACAAGAACGGCCGGCTCATGGTCTTTATCACTCGTAACTGTGACTTCGGTGACGCATGGGAGTGGATCAACGACCCGCGCTACCCCGCGCAATACGGCCTGGTCGCTTATAAAGTCGGCATGAATGTCATCACTTACGCGATGAGCCATTAGTATCTAATCCGTGGCTCAGTAAGCGATTACCAGATGCCGTGAACATCAAACCGAGCACTTCATCCGTCACAAATCGTTCGTCGAGATCTGACAGCCGCACTTCACGATCCGTTCTTCCGTTATTGATATTTACTCCCGCGAGGCCGTTACCACCGCTTTCAAGACTGGTGTAGAAATACATCCACTGCCCACGCAGTGTCGCGAGTCGCTCCTGATGCCAGAGGTATCGTGATAGCCGATCGAGTTGATCTGAAGGATCGAGACGATTCCGTACGCGCAGTGTGCGTCCATACTGTTTGAAGCGTACCGTGATGGTTCCGGGTCTGCGATTTGACGCAGTGGCCAATGCCTGCAAATTCGAAAATGAGGAACGCGAAGCCAGACCCGACCAGCTTAAGCTCGTCACTGTACGGGCGATCTGCACGCCACGAAAGGCAGTGAGTGCTGGTCCACCAAACCGAAAGTAGAGCGAAACTGCACGCGCAGCGATTGCCGCAACGGTGCGAAAGATCCCGCGGCCAGGAGGTGTGTGTCGCGCGCGCCAGAGCTCACGGCCGTTCACTGGATCGAACGCCGCGCTCTCCGATTGGTCACCAATCACCACATCGCCCTGCTCATTCAATAACCCAAACGATGCGCGCTCGACTTTGTGTGACACACGCGATCGGCGTTTGCCATTGCTTGCGTCGATAAAGATCAGATCGTCACGATCGGCAATCGCGATCGTGTTTCGATCCGGAAGCAGAAGATTGGTGATGCCTTTGTCTGCGCCTTTGTAACGCCACAGCACTTTGCCCGAACGTAGATCAATGGCGCTCACGCCATATGGTCCGCGCTCGATAGTTTCACCATCTTTCAGTCGCGTGAATTGTCCGCCAGTGCGCACGTAAAGAACATCGCCCACGAGAATCATCTCCGGCGTGAGTCCGAGATCTTTCGCTTCCCACTCGGTGTCGCCTGTTTGCCGAGAGATGGCTCTGACGCGTCCATGGCCGGAAACGTAAATTGAGTCTTCAGTGAAGATCGGCTGAGCTTCAGTCAGCGCGAGTCCTTCTTCGTTCACACGATACTTCTCGCGCAAACGCTCTTTGCCCGAGCGCGCGTCGAATGAAGTCACGCCTTCATAGAAAACGTAAAGACGCCCATCAACAAACGCGGGCGGGTAGTAGTTGTCGAGCGTATAGTCAACTTCCTTATCAGAGTCATCCGGCCAGCGCGCCGGCATCATCTCGACTTCACCAACTTCGTATTTCCAAAGCTCTGCGCCGGTGACGAGATCGAGAACGTGCAAGATTGGGCGACGCTTGAAACCGTCACGCGCGCGATTCTTCGCGTCTTTGGCGAGCACGATGGCAACTAAGTTCGCCGACGTGTCAACGGAGGTTTGCATAACCGCGCCTTTGATCTTTTCACTCCGCCAAATTGAGTCGCCCGTTAAAACATCGATAGCCTCGATGCGCGCCTTGTCGCCTTTCTCAAAACTCAGCAACACGACGTCAGTGCCTGGAACTGGAGCGACGTCAGTTTCGTCGAGTGAAGTATCTTTGCGGCGCCAGAGAATATCGCCGGTTGCGGCATCGATTGCGTAGAGCGATTTTTCTGTGCCGGCGATGAGCACGCCTAAGTCAGTTGCTTGATAGAAGCGGACGTCTTCGTCGAGTTTTGCAGTCCAGCTTTGGGCAGAAACCGAGAGGGAAGAGAAGAGTAAGAGCAACAAAGTACAACTTAACTTCATGCGACTAGCATAACCCAGATCTGCTATGCTTTGCGGTGAATCATGATGTTGTTTTTGACGCAAAGGCGCAAAGGCGCAAAGTCGTTAGGCATCGCGTTTTTCTTGTTGATGGCGATATCTGCTTCCGCGCAGTCGCTCGATCCGAATGCACCATCGCCCGTACGCAGCAATAGCATCTCAGGACAGATCGCTGCACGTGACCTGGGCGATTCGCGACTGACCGATCATTACTTCGCTCTTGTCGGTACGCCTGGCGATCTGCTGATCACCGTTAACAGCAAAAATCTCAACGGCGACATCGATGTGTTTACCGCCACTACGTTACGCCCACTGCTCAAGATCACTCTTTATGCCGAAAGTACGACGCCGGTCACGAAGGGAATCTACCTGCGCAAGCGCGAGGATTTGATCATGCGCATCGAGGCGCGCAGTCCCAATGACGACGAAGGCACTTATAGTGTGATCTTCGGAGGCTCGTTCCAGCCGATCGTTGGCGGACCTGACATTGCCGAAGCCGAACCAACTGCGACGCCAACAACCGAAACGACTGCGACTGGACGTAAAACAAAACGCGTGTCATCGGTAGGAGCCAGAATCGAAGAGCCTGAGCCGCCGCCAAGCGTAGTTGCAGCAGCACCGACACCTGAGCCAACTCCAGAACCTACGCCGGAAGCTAAGCCGGCAGAGACGCCGTCTGCGAAGCCAGAAAAATCTCCGGAAGTCGAGACTGAAAAACCAGCGCCAGTGCGGACCCCACGCGGGCGCAGACCAGCCGGTCGTCGCACCACACCGAGAGTCGCAGAAACAACTCCACGTGAAGAACCAAAACCGAAGCCTGCCCCTGAGCCAGAACCTGAAGTTGGACCACGCCTCGTGATCGAGACTAATGATGGAACGCTGATCAACCGTTCGATGAGTACGGTGAGACGTGTGACAATCGAGAATGGTCAGGTGGTGATCAACAATAGAGACGGAACAATCAACCGCATTCTTCTGGCTAATATCGTCCGCATGTCCATCGCACCATAAAGTAGCCACGGATTACACAGATAAACACGGATATAATTTCTTTCTAATCCGTGTTTGTCCGTGTAAATCCGTGGCTTTACTTACCTGCTTTGAGGCTAGCGAGCTTGGTCCGGAATTGAGGCAGGTCTTCGCTATTCGGATCGACCTTCTCTAACTGCGCGATCGCGTCTTCCGCAGCCTTCGCGTCGCCCTTCTCCAACGTTGCGGCCGCGAGCCCGGAAAGCACCATCACGTCGTCAGACTTCATCTTCATCGCTGCTCGATACCACTTCTCAGCGGTGTCGTAGTGTCCTGCATCCAGATTCACCATTCCGAGTATTACGACAGTGCGATAGTCAGTGGGTTTAAGCTGATTCGCTTTCAGCAGGTATTCGATTGCCTGATCGTAGCGCTGAATCTGGTAGTAGAGCTCTGCGGCTTTAACCTGTGCGTCGAAGTTCTTCGGGTCGTTGCGTGCCTTCTCGAGTGAAGCCTGTACTTCGGCCTGCATAGCCTGAGGGTTGGGAGCGTTTTGCGCGCCGACGGGTGGATGATCCGCAGGCAGACCCGACGAGCTGGACGCCACTTGCGGTGACGAAGTTTTCTGGCCCATCGAGCTGGCGAACATGAAGCCCACAATGAACCCTAAAAGCAGTCCGATAATTGCAAAAAGAAGATTTTCTCTCGACATGTTTTGTGACTTTTGTGCCTTTTTGCGGCTCTACTTACTCCCTGCCAGCGTCTTCGCCTCGTTGATTCGATCCGCGATCGGCCGGGCCACTTCCGAATCGGGTGGAACTTGTTTCAATACGCGCTCCCAATAATCTACGGCCTTTTTATAATCTTTTCTTTGAAAGGCAGCACTGCCTGCGAGTTGTAGTGCCTTTGCGTTATTTGGATCAACTTTCAACGCGCGGTCGATAAATTCCATCGGCTTGCCTTCAAGACTTTGGCCGTTCGCCATTGCAGTGGCAAATGCGTATTCGGCCCAGAGATCAGCATCCTTTGGCGTCAGCTCGGTGGCCTTTGCGTACGCGTTCGCAGCTTCACTGTATTTTTCCAACGAGCTGTAGGATTTAGCGAGCATGGTCCAACCCTGTGCATCATTCGGGTTCGACTCGAGACGCTTCGCGAGCTTGGCGACATTCGCCTCGATCTGCTCCTGCGATCGTTGCGCCGGCGCTGACATAGTTGCTGGTTCGGCTGCTGGTGCTGGGTTGTTGATCCTGTCGGGCTCCCCTACTTTCAAATAAAAGATGATCGCGATCAGCGGCAGACCGATACCCAACAAATAAGCTGTACCTCGTGCGCTCAGGGGCGCGGCTGAGCTCTTTTCTGGACGAGCAGTCGCAGTGTCTTCGAGCAACCTTCGTTCGATCTCATCGCGGTCCTGTGCGTACTGCTCCTTGCTGACGATACCATTGCGCAGATCGGCTTCGAGCTCTGTAAGTTGATCTCGATAGACCGCGATGTTTGCCTGCTTCCTTTCGTCTTCTATTTTGAGTTCCGACTCGTTGGAGCGCTGTAGCGCGGGCGGCAGGACGAACGCCAGTGCGATCAGGATCAGGAGAGCACAGATTACCCAGAAGAGAATCACGTCAGCTCCTTTCCGGGAAGGGAAGCAAGCAACTCTTCAGCACGACGCCGCTCATCAGCACTCAAAGGTCTTTCCGGCACTAAATCACGTCTTCGCTTGATGTAGCTGAAGAGGATCCACAAACCACCAAACAGCAGCACAAAAGGTCCGAACCAGAGCAGGTAAGTGGTGTAAGTGACGCGAGGTTTATAAAGGATAAAGTCGCCGTAACGCTGAGTGAGGAATGCAATGATCTCCTGATCACTCTTACCGGCTTTCATTTGCACACGTATTTCGCGGCGCAAGTCTGCGGCGAGGCCGGCAGGTGAATCAGCGAGGGTTTGGTTCTGGCACTGAAGACAACGAAGCTCCTTCGACAGGTTTGCGAGTCGTTGCTCAATCACCGGATCATCGCTCGGAACTTCTTCCTCCTGCACCTGCGCCATCACAACGGAAGCAAGCGAGCAGATCAGTAATATCGCAAACAATAACAAGCGACTCATTTGGGTGTTCCCTGACGATTTAACTCCTGGACCAGGGGAAGAATCTTTTGCGACCACACATCGGGCATGAGTGGACCAACGTGCTTAAGCCGGATCATGCCACCTTTATCGACCACGTAAGTCTCAGGCGCTCCATAAACTCCGTAATCGATGCCAACACGTCCATCGAGATCGACGGCGCTCACGGTGTAAGGATCGCCTAAATCTTCGAGCCATGCCATCGCATCTTCACGTCTGTCTTTATAATTAAGACCATAAATCGGAACGGCTCCTGATTGGGCATACTGTATCAACCATGGATGTTCCTCGCGGCAAGCGACGCACCACGAGGCCCAAACATTCAGCAGCCACACCTTCCCGCGCATGTCTTCGGCCGAGATAGTTTTGTCAGGAGCTTTGAGTTGCGGCAGACGAAACGCAGGCGCCGGTTTATTAATGAGCGCAGACGGGAGTTCATGCGGGTCACCGCGACTCAGGCCGATCGCAAGGAAGACGGCGAGAACGAGGAATATAGCTAACGGGATTAGATAACGAAGCATGTTTTAACCACGGTTTACGATTCTGTTTGTACTGAAGCGGTAACAGTGCTGGGAACTTCTGCTGCTTTCACTGTCTGTCGCGCTTCGCGTTCCTTACGCGCCGCCAGTGCGTAACGTCGATCGCTGAGTGCGATGCCGCCGCCGATCGCCATCAGCACTGCGCCGCCCCAGATCCAGCCGACGAACGGTTTGTAGTAAACACGCACGCTCCACACGTTCGTGCTTATCGGTTCACCCAACGAAATATAGAGATGTCGAAAGATCCCGCTGTCGATGGCCGTCTCTGTCATCACGCTGCCACTCGCAGTGTAGTTCCGCTTCTCCGGATACAACCTCTCAACCTCTGCGCCATTGCGGCTGACGATCATCTCTGCGCGTCCAGCAATGTAGTTTGGACCAGTGACGTTCGTGACGCCGTTGAATGTGAACTCATATCCGCCGGCGCGAACCACGTCGCCGCGTTCCATTCGCACGTCCTGCTCCGTCTGATAACCCGTGACCAGCGTCACACCCACGATAAATACTGCGACGCCGAGATGCGCGACCTGCATTCCGTAATAACTGCGACTCTGTGTGCGAAGTCTTTGAAATGTGGTGAGCTGTCCTGAAGTGACTTTAACTCTCTCCCAGAGGTTCACCAAAATCGTCGCGACGATCCAGATCGCCAGCATCAAACCCAGACTGACGAGCCACTTCCATTGACCAAACACATACGGCAGCGCCACCGCGCTGATGACGCTCACGACAAACGCCCAGCGCAAACGTGTGATCAGATCGGGAACACTCGCTTTCTTCCATCGCGCGATTGGTCCAATGCCCATCAGGAACATCGCCGGCGCCATCAGCGGTACAAAGACGAGATTAAAATATGGTGGACCAACAGACAGTTTGCTGCCGCCGAGCGCGTCGACGATTAACGGATAAAGCGTCCCTAACAAAACAGAAGCGGCAGCAACGGTCAGCAGGATGTTGTTCGAGAGCAGTAGCGACTCGCGCGAAATCACATCAAACTTGCCGCCCAGTCCGACTTGTTTTGCGCGCCACGCGTAGAGCAGTAAAGATCCGCCGATGACAAACACCAGAAATCCGAGAATAAAAATGCCGCGCTTCGGATCGGTCGCGAAGGCGTGAACTGAGGTGAGCACACCGGAGCGAACAAGAAATGTTCCCAACAGGCTCAACGAGAACGCCGCAATCGCGAGTAGCACTGTCCAGCTCTTGAAGCCACCGCGTTTTTCTGTGACGGCGAGCGAATGTATCAGTGCGGTGCCGACCAGCCACGGCAGGAACGACGCGTTCTCGACTGGATCCCAGAACCACCAACCGCCCCAGCCGAGTTCGTAGTAGGCCCAGAAACTTCCGAGCGCGATCCCGCACGTCAGAAACATCCACGCGACTGTCGTCCACGGCCTGGACCAGCGCGCCCACGTCGCATCGAGTCGTCCACCAATGAGTGCGGCAATTGCAAAAGCAAACGCGACTGAGAAACCGACGTAGCCCATGTAGAGCATCGGCGGGTGCGCAACCATTGCTGGATCCTGAAGCAGTGGATTCAAGTCGCGGCCGTCGATCGGAACAGGCGAAAGACGCGCGAATGGATTGGACGTCAGCAGCATGAACAGCAGAAAGCCCACGCTGACGATTCCCATCACGCTCAACACGCGCGCCACCATCTCTTCCGGGAGGTGCCGGCTGAAGAGTGAGACGGCGACAGTCCAGAGCGAGAGCATCAGCGTCCACAAAAGTAGCGAGCCTTCGTGCGAGCCCCAGGTAGCGGCGAGACGGTAGTGTAGCGGCAGTTGTGAATTGGAATTTGTCGCGACGTTCAGAACGGAGAAGTCGTTAGTGATAAACGAGTAGCCGAGACAACCGAAAGCGATCGCAACGAAGATGAACTGTGCCTGGCCGGATGGCGCTGCGAGCGCGATCCAGGTGCGGTTGCCACGAGAGGCGCCGATCAGCGGCAGCGTCGCCTGCGTCAGGGCAAGTAATAACGCGATGATTAATGCGAACTGACCTATTTCAGGAATCATAGTAAAGCAATCCACAGATTACACAGATAATCTGCGTAATCGGTGGATAACTAATTGTCAACGACTGTCTTCGCGGCTTCCCGTGCGTGCTTGGCCTTGTCGATCGCCTGTCCTGCTTCCGGAGGCATGTAGTTCTCATCGTGCTTGGCGAGGACCTGGTCTGCCTGAAACACACCGTCGGTGCCGAGTCGGCCCTGCGCGACGCAGCCGCGTCCTTCTTTAAAGAGGTCAGGAAGTATGCCTTTGTAAACAACCGGAATACTCGCCGCGGTGTCAGTGACGATGAATCGAACAGTCAGACCGTCAGGATCGCGGCTCACTGTGCCGTCCTGAACGAGTCCGCCGATGCGAAAGGTTCGACCAACCGGCGCTTGTTTGGCTGCCACCTCAGTCGGACTAAAAAAGAAGACGAGATTATTGCGAAACGCGCTGGCCACCAGATACGCAGCGATGCCCAAACCCGCTAGTCCGACCAATATAAAAGTGATCCGTTTATGACGTCGTTTCATTGACACTTCCTACAGAACCGAGCGCGGTAGCGCCGGGTCTGATTATTCAACCGCGCTTGATAGGTGAGTTCGACCCGGCGCTACCGCGCTCGGTTCTGTTTTCTGTTGAGCAAGCGCTTTCTTTCGCTGCATCAAGCTGACGACTTCCCAAACAATGGCTATGAGTGCGACGAGGTACGATCCCCAAACATAGAAGCCGTAGCCGCCCATGGATAAATCTGGCCAATGCATGATTAGACCCCTACCTCCGCGAATCGAGAAGCGTTCTGCTCTCGCTCAAGGATAATGCATCGCAGCCGTATCAGCACAACGGCCACCGAGTAGAGCCAGCACGCTGCCAACATGATTAGCAAAGCCGCCAGCATCGATCCTCGAATGGTTGGTTTCTGAAGGATGCGAATCGTCGCACCCTGATGGAGCGTGTTCCACCATTGCACTGAAAAATAGATGATCGGGACGTTGATAACGCCGACCAGCGCCAGCACAGCGCCTGCGCGATCCGCGCGGCGCGGATCGTCGATAGCTGCCTGTAAGGAAATGAATCCGATGTAAAGGAACATGAGGATCAGCGTCGAGGTCATGCGCGCATCCCAAACCCACCATGTTCCCCACGTTGGTTTGCCCCAGAACGCGCCAGTGATTAAAGAGATCGCCGTGAACATCGCACCGGTGACGGCCAATGACGATGCCATCATCGACGAGAGCCGCGCGTTGAAAGCCCAACCGATACCGGCGTAGATCGCCATCAACACATAAAGAAGCATTCCCATCCACGCTGCCGGAACGTGTATGAAGATGATCCGGTATGCATCGCCTTGCTGAAAATCGGTTGGCGCGACGAAGAAGCCAATGAACAATCCTGTGGCAAAGAGCAAGGCAGCGGGAATCGCAAACCACGGGATCATTTTCCCCGCGAGTGGATAGAAGGTGGCGGGCGATGCGTATTTGTAAAGGTTCATAATGCCAGGACCCTATTCT
The DNA here is from genome assembly GCA_036377375.1 of Pyrinomonadaceae bacterium. GTDB lineage: Bacteria > Acidobacteriota > Blastocatellia > Pyrinomonadales > Pyrinomonadaceae > PSRF01. The sequence goes on along the minus strand of DASUYO010000247.1, from coordinate 18,884 downwards.
AAAGAGATCCTTAATGCGGCCGCGGTTGCCCACGGCGAAAACAGCAGTGCAACAATCGCAAATGCTCCGAGCAGATAAAGATGCGCAGCCGCGCTCGCCCCCATGATGCTCGCTTCAACCGCGCCCGCGCCGAAGATCAGCGCCGGAATGTACAGCGGCAGCACGAGTATCGAGATCAGAACGCCGCCACCACGCAGCCCGAGTGTCAATGCCGCTCCAACCGATCCAATCAAGCTCAAAATCGGCGTGCCCAACAACAGGCTCGCAAAAAGAATCCACAACGTCTCTCGACTGAGATCGAATTGCACTCCTACCAGCGGCGCAATCAGAACGAGAGGCACTTCCGCGATGATCCAGTGCGCCAGCGTCTTTCCCAGCACAACCAGAACAAGTGGCTGCGGCGTCAGTAGCAACTGTTCCAGCGTGCCGTCGTGATAGTCGTTGGCAAACAACCTGCCGAGCGAAAGCATCGACGCTAAAAGCGCTGCCACCCAAACCACGCCCGGTGCAATCGTCCGCAACAACTGCATCTCCGGTCCGATGCCGAGCGGAAAAAGACTGACGACGATAACAAAAAAGAAGACCGTCGACAGCATGTCGGCGCGGCGACGCCACGCCAGCATCAGATCGCGCCAAACGATCCAGCGCAACATCGATAGGCTCGAAGGTGCGTTCACGTTGTGAGTTCGAGTCGTTTGGTGCGGCCTGCCGCCAGTTCTAATTCCTGATGCGTTGCAACGATCGCAATGCCGCCACCCGCCAGGTGGTTTTCAATCAAAGATCTAACAAGGGCAACCGCCCCTTTGTCCAACGAAGTCAATACCTCGTCGAGCAGCCAAAGCTTCGTGTTGCAGACAAGCAGCCGCGCCAATCCGACTCTGCGGCGTTGTCCTTCTGACAAGAGTCGTGCCGGAAGCGACTCGCGACCCGCCAGACCCATTTGCCCAAGCACTTCGTGAGCGCGTTTTTTGCTTACTGCAACGCCATTCAGCGCATTCGAGATTCTCAAATTTTCAATCGCGCTAAGCTCGTCTTTCACTCCGTGACGGTGACCGAGATAAGTGACGGACGTGTAATATTCCTCAGCTAACGAGCGAATATTCGCACCATTCCACGTGACCTGGCCTTCCGCCGGAGCAAGCAGCCCGCAAAGAATCCGGAGCAAACTCGTTTTGCCGCTTCCGTTTGGTCCGGTGACCTGGACGAATGTTCCCGGAGACACTGACAGATCGAGTCCGCTGAAAAGCCTGCGATCTCCACGCACGCATCCGAGCTTACTGACCTCTAATATGCTTGTCGTCCTCCGGCCAGATTGTAGCATTCACCGCCGCTTACGCGGATTGGCTCGGAGGCTATCCTCTAGGTTTCGATTGTGTGGGTCCGTTCACGCGCAACCATTCATTCCAGCCGCCCTGCAAAACTCTGACGCGCGTGAAGCCGCTCGCCTGGAGGATCTGCGCCGCAGCGATACTCGATTCATCCTTGGGACAGGCGCAGTAAGTAACTATCTCGCTATCCCTGGGGAGATCCTTTAGTGGTGCAAACGCGAGACGCTGCTTGAGCCTTCGCACCTTGAAGTGCAGCGCGCCTTTTACAGTCGTCGTGCTGTTCGCATAACCATCAGAGCTGCGCACGTCGATGATCGTGACCGGATGATTGGCGGCTACTTTTGCTTTGAGCTCTTCAGCACTGATCGTTTCGACGGCTGGAGCTGTTTGCGCGTGAGCAGCGGCTGCGGATAGACCAACAAGAATGACTACGAAGAACAAGTACCTCATTTTTAAGTTTTCCTTTTTGTGCCTTTTGTGCTTTTTTGCGGCTCATCTCAGCCGTGATTTGTGGAAGACGCCACTCGGAGCCTCATCACCTTTGTAGGTGTTTGGGTCGTACCATGAATACGTCGCTTTCGCGTAATAAAGATATCCGGGAGTGCCCTGGAGAGTCTCTCCGATCAAGTCGCCTTGCGGACTTGGTAACTTTCTGCCGCTGTTGGCAGCGACAAACTCTTTTCCACTCTGAACTTTCAAGTCGTTACCGACAACATTCTTCAGCACGTATGTTTGCGTTGCCTCCGGATCGCGCCAGTCGTTGGCTCCGTATCCGTGAATCACCGCAAGCAGTACTTCATCCTTTTCGATCTTTGGCGGCGTGCGGTCGATTTTATTAGCTCGGGGTTGTCGAATGAGCCACGGCGGTAATTCCTGGTTCATGACGTCGAGCTTTACAGGTTTTAGAATCACTGCAATATCCTGCGACGCATCGCCATTGAAGTCGCCCGCGATGAAAGTCGGATTGTAATTTGTATTGACCTCAGCGCCGTCTTTGAAAATTCTTTTGACAGCTTGCTGAACTTCTGAGAGCTTCGGCGCTGGAGGTGCGGTGAGTCTCACCGGAGTTGACACCGGACTCGGCTGATAAGCCACCGGTGCCGCCTCGGCAACACGGCGTTTTGGAGACGAGCTACAGGCGGAGAGCGTCAATGCCAAAACGGTCAATAAACAGGCGATAGTCTGTTTCATTATTTAACCTCAGAGGAATTTGTTTAGTTTAGAGTTCAGCCTTTAGGCTGCTGTTTGGAAAAAGCAAGCTAAAGCTTGAACTCTAAACTAGATCTCAAACCTCTCAAACGCCAACTTCTAAACTCTTGAACGAAACCGAAGCCCGCCGGATGGTCCAGCGAGCTTCGGGATAGTGCCTCGTCAGTTCGGCTGCCGAACGAAGATCATAACGACAGCACGAATGCAATGAGATCGTTCCTCTGGTCAGTCGTCAAGGCATTGAAGTTATTTCTAGCCGTCGTTGCCTGGCCGGCGTGCAGTTGGATCGAATCAAAAATGGTGATGTTCAGGCCTTCATGCATGAACCTGTTGCGCGCGCGAATGCCCCAAAGCGGCGCTGTTCGCATCATGTTGGCTGAGCCCTGTCCGGCATTCTGAACAATGCCATCACCCGTGCCGATGTTGTGTAGTGCGAAATCGCTGAACGGGTGGATGATCTTGCTGCCGAGAGCTGTCGGCACCGCGAACGCTCCGCCATTGATGGAGGTTCCAGGTGCGGCAGTGGTGAATGTCCGCGTATGGCAAACAGCACAACCGACACTGGTGAACAGCGAATCACCACGTGTCGCGGCTGCCGGAATCGGATTCTGGCGACCGGGAGCGCGTGTTGCGGCCATGAAGTCGGCGAAAGCCAACACGTCGCCGCCATCGTCTTCAGGATCCTGAACCGGATCAAACGGTGACGGGAACGTCACATCGATCACGCCATCAGCCGTGCTCGCCGGATTCTCATGTGTTCCGGCATCAGCAGCACTGGAGCTTCTGCCACCAAAACCATCGAACTTGCTGGTGATGCCCATCTCGTTGAGATACGCATCGCCAGCGAACGAGAGAAGGCTTGCTTGTTGGGCCTTCCAGCCGAAACGACCGTGCCGAAGCGTATTGTTTGCCTCGGTGACGGGCACGTTGGTGAGAGTTCCACGTTGTCCAAGCGGCTGAGCAGCGACGTTGTTTTCAAGTGTCGCGTTGGCGATACACTCAACAAAGCCATCGCCCAGGGCGCTGGTCACGACGCGAAATGCTTTAACCGTTTCCGCAGTCGAAATGTGTTCCACAATATCGGAATCGGTACCACGAGCATGAATCAATTGGCCGCCCGGTGCGTCGACGAATGAGCCGTTCACAAGATGGCCAGCCCTGAATTCCATCTGCTGGCCAAATGCGCCAACGTCGACTGACTGGTGACATTCAACGCAACCGACGTCGTTATACGTTGGTCCAAGACCGTCAGCTATAGTCTCGCGTTCTGAAAAGATGAATTTGTTGTCTTCGAACCTGCCGTTCCCCCGCGCGGTGGGTGGTACAGGTTCTGCCACGCATTCGTCGATCGGTGTTCCCCGGGCACCGAAGCCGTTGAACAGGTCGTCAGTCTTGGCGTCCATGTCCGTAGTAAGAGCTTCGGTTGCAGTCTGGCTCTCGACAGTCTGGGGTTCGCTCAAGGGCAAGAAGAGCGCGACCGCGAACAAGAATAGAGTTAAGATAGGTAACACTTTCCTCATTTAACTTTGACCTCCTAGGAGCTACAAACGGGTTGCGACAGCAAAACCTGCGGCTTACCCGTCGGCAAACCGGGTGGTTTTGCTCTGTTTTAGAAACCCCTGCTTGATTTGGACTAAAGAGGCAGCTCGAGTCTTAGGGGGGTATGACCAGAGTTAAAGAGTCCCCTCACTGAAGAAGCAAACCAAGGACTAGCCCTAGTTGTGAGAGAGAAGGCAGAGGCGCGGTCTCTGCTCGAATCGTAAATCGAATTTAGCTGGGCTGACTGTGATTAAAGTCGGGAGTGGCGGCACTCTATTCCCGTTTAGGATCAATGTCAAGAAAATTATGTTCCGCAGATTACACAGATAACGCAGATCGGGTAATCTGTGTAATCTGTGGACAAACTGAAGCAAAAAACATATCCATTCACGGCTATTGTCGGACAGGAGGAGATGAAACTTGCGCTTCTCCTTAATGTCGTTGATCCACTGATCGGTGGTGTTCTGATCATGGGGCATCGCGGCACAGGGAAATCAACTGCGGTGCGCGCACTCGCCGATCTATTACCTCAGATCACCGTCGTCACTGGTTGTCCTTATAACTGCGATCCGCAAGACGAGCGTAATCTCTGCGACGACTGCCGCAACAAGATGAAGTTGGGCGTGGAGCTCAGCGCGAAGCAAACGCCAGTTCCGGTTGTCGAACTTCCTTTAGGTGCTACTGAAGATCGAGTTTGTGGGACCATCGATATTGAGCGCGCTCTCTCGGCGGGTCACAAAGCTTTCGATCCAGGCTTACTTGCTCGTGCAAACCGCGGCTTTCTTTACATCGATGAAGTCAATCTGCTCGAAGATCATCTCGTCGATCTACTGCTCGACGTCGCCGTTACTGGAGTAAATAAGGTCGAGCGCGAAGGCGTCTCCGTCGAGCATCCGGCAAACTTTGTTTTGATTGGTTCCGGCAACCCGGAAGAGGGCGAACTTAGACCACAGCTCCTGGACCGTTTCGGCCTGCACGCTGAAGTTACCACTGAAAATTACCTTCAGAATCGCGTCGATATCGTTGAGCGTCGCGAACGCTACGATCGGGAACGACAAGCATTCTGTGAGTCGTTTGAGGCTGATCAGGAACAACTGCGGAAGCGAATTACACGTGCGCGTGCGAATCTCATTAAAATCAAGATCGAACGACCGGTGCTGGAAAAGATCGCGCAGCTCTGCGCAGACTTAAAAGTTGATGGTCATCGTGGTGAGCTGACGATCATGCGCGCTGCACGTGCGCTCGCGGCATTCGAGGGCCGGCGCGCAGTGACTGAGGAACATATAAAAAGAGTGTCTGCGATGGCGCTGCGACATCGTTTGCGGCGCGACGCTCTGGATGAAACCGCGACCAGCGAACAGATCCAGCAAGCAGTCGATGAAGTGTTTCCGAATCCTCCTTCGCAGCAGCCGTCGAGTGGAAATGGCAGCGGAGAGACGCAGAATCTGGACCGTCCTGGCAAGGTAAATAAAGAAGCTCCGAGACAACGCCGCTCGGCGTCCGGCAGCAGCTCACGGCCAAACACGGCTGACGTGTTATCGCCACCCGCAGTCGAAAAGAAATCGGGTGAAGTTCGACTCGACGAACATTTGAGAGCCACCGATCGTGCTGAGAAGTCGCGCTCGGAGGCCCGGCGCGCGAGTGGTGCTAAACCGGTGTTGGGCCAAAAGCGTGGCAGGTACACGCGGGCAGTAACGTTCAGAAGCGCAGGCGCACGCGTCGCGATCGACGCGACGTTACGCGCGTTGGCGGGTCTCGATTCGTCTTTGCGAGAAGGACGGCTCGCGCGTGCCAGTTCGCAGGCGCTGCGCTACAAGCTTTTGAAACACAAGCAGGGCACGCTGTTCGTTTTCGCGATCGATGCGTCGGGAAGCATGGCTGCAAATCGAATCGCGCGAGCGAAGAGCACGATTCTGAAGTTGCTGAGGAAGTCGTATTTGAATCGAGACAGCGTCGCCATCGTCTCTTTTCACGGCACAACAGCGAACATCGATTTGCCTCCTTCACGGAGCATCCTGCGCGCGCGCCGCGTGCTGGATTCGTTGCGCATGGGAGGCAGCACGCCGCTTGGTCTGGGGCTGGTAACTACGATCGAGTTGCTGGAGCTGGTGGGAAACAAATTTGGCGAGAGAGTCGTGTTGTTGTTTACTGACGGTCATTCGAATGTGCCGCTCAGGCGTGGCGGCTTGAATCTGCGCGCGTTCAGGCAAGTAAAGATCGAGTCAGAGCTCAGAGAGCTAACAGTCTCGCTCCGCCGCACACGCGCGTGCGTCGTAGTTGTCGACACACAGAAAGAGTTTGAGTCGAGCGCAGACACACGCCGCCTCGCCCATATTCTCGGCGCGCATTTTGTAAAACCAAATCCGTAATCAATCCGTGTTTATCTGTGGCTAACCTTTCGAACGACGATCGCGATGCGAAAGTATTCGCGCTTTATGAGCAGTTGGTGGAGATCGAAGAACGATTGATACCGACCGGTCTGCACGTCTTTGGCCGCGCCTCATCTGCAGGTGAAAAAACAGATCTCCTGAAGATGATCGCTTCGTTTGATCGGCCGGAAGCCGGGGCTCGAGCACTTCCTGAAGATCTCGTTGGCGATGCGGTGCGCGAGTTTTTGGCGAATGGTGCTGAGGCGGCGATAGGTTTTTTGGAGCAGAAGGGTTTGAGTGCCGAAACAACGCGCCCGGTTTTCGATCTCCTCGAAACAGTCTGCACAAAACTCGAAACAAGTAACGAGATCGATTCACTCGTGCGTTCTCTGCGCGGCGAGTTCATCGAGCCCGGCCCGGGCGCTGACATCATTCAGAATCCCGACATTCTCCCGACCGGCAGAAACACGCACGCGATCAACCCGTACGGTGTGCCTTCCGCGGCTGCGTTCGCTCGGAGCGAGACCGTCGCAAACAGCCTCCTCGAGCGTTACAGAAACGAGAACGGCCGCTATCCGGAAGCGATGGCGCTCGTGCTCTGGGGACTCGACAACATCAAAACGCAGGGCGAGGGAGTGGCCCAGGCGCTTTGGTTGCTCGGCACGCGGCCGGTTCGCGATGCTTTAAATAGGACTACGAATGTGGAGGCGATTCCGTTGGCTGAGCTGGGACGGCCGCGCATAGACGTGGTGATGACCGTCTCAGGAATCTTCCGCGATCTGTTTAGCCCAACGGTGCAATTGCTCGACAAGGCAGTTCGGCTCGTGGCCCAGCTCGATGAACCTATCGAACTCAACTACGTTCGCAAGCACGTCCTGGAGCAAGTCGAACAGGACCGTTGCGACGTGGACGACGCTGCGGTTCGTGTCTTTTCAAACGCGCCCGGCAATTACGGCACCAACGTGAACTTCATGGTGATGGATTCGCAATGGGAGCGCGACGAGACGCTTGGTGATCTGTTCGTGACGCGAAAGTGTTTTGCGTACGGGCGTGATTCGAAAGGACGCGCGATCGAGGGCAGGGAAGCGCGCGTCGCGATGGACCGCGCACTGTCGCGCGTTGAAGCGACTTATCAAAACATCGATACGTTTGAAATCGGACTCACCGATGTGGACCACTACTTCGAATATTTAGGAGGCGTGTCGAAGGCAGTGGAGAAACGAGCAAAGGCTCGCCCTGCGATTTATTTGTCAGATTCACTGTCGCGTGAAGTGAAGATTCGATCGTTGGAAGAAACGGTGCGTCTGGAGACGCGTGCGAAGACTCTAAATCCGAAGTGGTACGAGGGAATGTTGAAGCACGGCTTCAGAGGTGTGGCTGAGATTGAGAATCACGTGTCGAACACGTTTGGATGGAGCGCGACGGCGGATGCCGTTGACGATTGGATCTACTCGGAAGTTGCGAACACCTTTTTGTTTGATGAGTCGATGCTGGAGCGCTTGCGCGAGCTTAATCCGCACTCGGCGCATTCGCTGGCGCAAAGGTTGTTGGAGGCGAATGGACGCGGTTACTGGGATGTTGATCAGAGTGTGCTTGAAAAGCTACGCGACATTAGCCGCAGTCTCGAAGACCAATTGGAAGGCGTAACATAAGCTATTTTGTGCTTTTTGTGCCTTTTTGTGGCTATGAAAATCACGATTTTATATGTTGGGTCGAGTTTGTTGGCGCCGCTGAAAACCGCGGAGCGCGAGATTAATCGTGCGCAGAAACTCGATCTGCGTGTGGCGGCGTACAACTTCGGATCGCCACTCAGTGATCGTGAGTGGATCGAGGTTGAGCACGATTTGCAGGAGGCGAATGTTCTTTTTGTTATCCATGTGATGGATGGGGAAAATGCGAATCGTCTTGTATCCGCGCTGGAGCGACTCAAAGATCATCACGACGCCGTGATCGTTATCAACTGCATGCCGGAGCTGATGCGCCGAACGCGTATGGGCCGGCTCGACATCTCTGCACTCGGCAAAAATCAAAACGGTAAAGGCGGAAGGTTACTGAAGTCGGTCGGCTCGTGGGTTGGGAATCAGGCAAAGCGTGGCAAGTCCCAGGACAAACGAGGACACACGCAGTACCTCAAACTAGTCGATCACCTCCCCGGCATACTCAAGTTTGTACCGACTGCCGGCGCTTTAACTGACGCGAAGCACTACCTGTATCTCTTCTGCTACTTTCTTCAGCCCACGCCTGCAAACATCAAATCGATGCTCCTCTACTCGCTCGTGCACTACGTTCGCGACGAGCGTCTGAAGAAGATTCGCATACCAAGACCTGAGCAAATGCCCTCAGTGGCGATCTATCACCCGCATGCACCCGCGCTGTTTAGAACGTTTGCCGAATACCGAAAGTGGTATCGGAAATCTCTGGATCCCGAGTCAACGATCGGGCTATTGCTGATGCGGCCGCAGGTTATCAGCAAGACTACAAAACACTACGACGCACTGATCAATGCCATCGAAGCAGAAGGGTTGAGTGTAGTGCCCGCAATCGCGACGCTAATGGATAATCGCGAGGCAGTCTCGAAGTTCTTTGTTGGAAACGAAAAGAAAGCGCGCGTTAGTCAAATCGTTTCGCTTACCGGCTTCAGTTTTGTCGGGGGCCCGGCAATGAACGACAGTGCTGCGGCGTCAGAGTTTTTGCGTGAGCTGAATCTTCCGTATCGCTCGGTTGTAAGTCTCGATACGCAAACGATCGAAGCATGGAGTGATTCACAGACAGGTCTGAATCCGGTTCAAGCGGGGATGCAGATCGCGATACCGGAGATCGACGGCGCCACGGAGCCGTTCGTCTACGGCGGCATTCCCGCACGTGGACAAGAGCCTGTCGCGCTCGAAGATCGCTGCAAACGGCTGGCGCGACGCGTGAAACGTTGGCACAGGTTGCAAACCGCTCCTCGAAAGAACGTTAAGCTAGCGATCGTGCTGTTCTGCTTTCCGCCAAACAGGGGAAACATCGGGACAGCCGCAGACCTCGATGTATTCCCGAGTGTGATCGACGTCCTAAAACGATTGCGCGACGAAGATTATCAAGTAGAGGTTTCTGATTCGGCGGATGAGCTGCGTGAGAGGTTAATCGATCACATCACTTATCGGATGAACGTTCAGGAATACCGGCGACTTTGTCCATATGTCCGGGAGGTCGAACGCGATTGGGGCACGGCGCCAGGACGGATAAATTCGTTCGGGAACGAGTTATTGATTCAGGGATTGCAGCTCGGAAATATCTTCGTGGGAGTGCAGCCGACGTTTGGGTTCGAAGGGGATCCGATGCGGCTGATGATGGCGCGCAGTGGTTCGCCGCATCATGGCTTCATGGCGTTCTACACGTATCTGTCGAAAGTCTTCAACGCTGACGGCGTGATTCACTTCGGCACGCATGGCGCGCTCGAGTTCATGCCTGGTAAACAGATTGGACTGTCGGGTGAGTGCTGGCCGGATAGATTGATCGACGAATTGCCGAACTTTTATATTTACAGTGTAAACAACCCCTCTGAAGGCTCGATCGCCAAGCGCCGCTCCTACGCGGAAGTGATTTCGTACCTAACTCCGCCCATCGAGAACGCCGGATTGTACAAAGAACTCGCGGGCTTGAAGGATTTAGTGATGGCGTATCGCCAGTCAACAAACGAATCCGAACGCGACCGCCTTTACGAATCCATCGAAGAGCTCAGCCGCGAAACTCATTTATCCGTGTAATCCGTGTTTTAAATTCTTTTGGATCCACACGATGGATGAAGGATTCAACACCGTCAATCGAGATCACGGGAATGTCATACTTATATTTTCTGAGCAGCTCGTCATCAGATTCGATGTTCACCTCTTCAAGCGTGAACTGATCGTCGCATCCGGCGCTCCGGATCGCAGCCTTGGCTTCGTCGCACAAGTGGCAGCCCGGTCGCGAATAAATGATCACATGGGGTTTCGACATTGAGACGTCTTGCCAGTTTATCGGGAAATTTTGTATAAATACGACGCCGACCATATTATATTTTGTTTTTGTTAGGTGCGGCGCTCTTCATGTTTAAGCGAATAATTTGTTTTACCGCACAGAGAGGAATCCCTGTTCAAGGTGGAGTTGTATAGTTAACCCTCTGTAGTAAAGTCGAAGTGTACCTGACGGAGGTCTGGACTTGGATAGTCAAGCCGATCAATTGTCCGCCCCGAGTATGACTACGGCGCCACCGCGTGCTGTGGCTCCTGCAAAGCCCGCAGCTCCAGCAGCCGCCGTCGTCGAGACCACCTCGGATCCTCCTGTGAACAAGATGCGGCGGCGCATCGTGTGGGCCACGATCGCCGGCGCGCTGACGACCTTCTTCCTGATGTTCGTGCGGTTCTTCCTGCCGCGCTCGATTCTCGAACCCTCCAGCGTCTTTCGCATCGGACCACCAGCCGATTACGCATTAGGGGTCGATACAAAATGGCAGCAACAATACCGCATCTGGGTGACGAAAACTTCGGATCGTCTCTTCGTCATCTACGCACGCTGCACGCATCTCGGCTGCACTCCCGACTGGAAGGCAAGTGAGAACAAGTTCAAATGTCCGTGCCATGGCAGCGGTTACGACAGCGAGGGCATTAACTTCGAAGGGCCGGCACCGCGGCCAATGGACCGCGCAAAGGTTTCGCTGGATGCCGAAGGGCAGATCGTCGTCGACACAGGAAAATTGTTCGAGTGGCCGAAGGGTGAGCCCAGCCACTTCGATGACGATGGCGCATTCATCAGGGTATAAGCCACGAGTTGAACACGGATGGATACTGATCCTAAAGACAAAAAGCAGCTCACGAGCGGTGAAGAAGAAGACAAGCGAAGCTTCCTTGAAAGAGTAAAGCAGGAAGGCGGCGCGCTCAAAGACCGCGCGATCGACGAGGCGAAGGAGTACAAGGATCCGCAGGATACGCAGCTCTGGAAATCGATCTTTCGCGTCTCGCACGATCGTTCCGATCCGCGCAATCGCTCGCTCGCGATTCTTTCAAACGTTTTCCTGCACCTGCATCCAGCAAAGATCAATCGCGACGCAGTTCGTTACCCGTTCACGTGGGGCATGGGTGGAATCACTTTCTACCTGTTCATCGTGCTGACATTCACCGGGGTGTTGCTGATGTTCTATTACCACCCTACAAAACTCGACGCGTTTCGCGACATTCTCTATCTCGAGCACGACGTTCCATTCGGAAAACTTTTGCGGAACATGCATCGCTGGGCAGCGCACTTGATGGTGATCACTACCTGGCTGCACATGTTTCGCGTGGTGCTGACGGGTTCTTACAAACGACCGCGCGAGTTTAACTGGTGCGTGGGCGTCGTGTTGCTGGTGTTGACGCTGCTGCTGTCGTTTACCGGATACCTTTTGCCGGACGATCAGCTTGGTTTTTGGGCGGTGACAGTAGGCACAAACATGGCGCGAGCAACACCGATGCTTGGTCACGAGGGTCCGTTCGGACCACAGCTGGGTTTGACTGCTTACAACGACGTGCGCTTCGGGCTCCTGGGCGGATCAATCGTGGATTCGAATGCGCTGTTGCGCTCGTACATCTGGCACTGCATCGGCATTCCGCTCGTCGCGTCGATCTTTATGGCGGTGCATTTCTGGCGCATCAGGAAAGATGGCGGTATCTCGGGGCCGGCGCCGGTGATGCTCGAGTCAGAGATGAAGGCTATAGCGAAGAAGAAGTGAAACCGTAATGCGAAGATTCATCAACAAATGGACCATTCTCGGAGTGCTCCTGTTGATCGTCGTCTTCTGGGCGGTGAACGTTCAGGACTGGCATCAGTTATGGATGATCTCCTCCGCGCCTGACAACATCCCGATCGTGGCCATGCTCTTCCTGGTGCCGTTCTTTACCTGGATGGGTGTCCGCCAGGCCATTGCCAACGACCGGCTTATCGAGCAGCTCGAAGCAGATCCGAAACTCGCGAAAACGCACCATCGCAAAATCGAGCCATGGCGACCAGGCTGGGCACGGGAGCTACACGTTTGGCCCTACCTTGTTCGAATTGAGTTTCTTGCCACCCTGATTGTCACGGTGGTTCTTTTTATTTGGTCCATCACACTCAACGCGCCGCTCGAAGAACCAGCCAATCCAAACCTGACCATGAATCCCTCTAAAGCGCCGTGGTACTTCCTCGGCTTGCAGGAGATGCTGGTCTACTTCGACCCGTGGATTGCCGGCGTGGTCATGCCTTCGATCATCATGATCGGTTTGATGACGTTTCCATACGTCGATTCAAATCCACTTGGCAATGGCTACTACACGATGAAGCAGCGACGCTTTTCGCTGCTGATGTTTGGCTGGGGCTTTCTGATGTGGATCCTTTTGATCGTGATCGGCACGTTCATTCGTGGGCCGGGCTGGATCTGGTTCTGGCCGGGACAGACGTGGGATCACAACGCAGTCGTGTTTGACAAGAACGTCGACCTGCACGATCTGATCGCGCAGAAACTGCATCTTGATTTCCTGGCTCACAATCCGGCGAAGTTTATTTTCGGACTTATTGTCGTCAGCAGCTTCTACCTCGTGGGCGCGCTGTTCTTCCACTGGCTGATGACGGTTGACTTCAAACGCATCAGGTTCCGCCGGCCATTCGGCAGGAATCTATTCCCGAAGAATGAGTTTGAGCAGAAGCTCCTGGCGCGCACGAGTCTTTTGCAATACCTGACATTTCAGTTTTTTGCCGTAAGCGTACTGCTGGCATTGCCGGTGAAGCTGTTTTTGCGTTTGGCTTTCACGATTAAGTATGTGTGGGTAACTCCCTGGTTCAACATATGAGGAGCGTGGAGGGAAGATCATAGTGGCTGAATCAGTAGGGTCTCGTGAGTCATTAATCAAAAGAGAAGCCGATTTACCGGCGCACGATCCCATCGTCAGATACTCAACCAGCGGCTGGATGCTTGTGTCTGCGCTTTTGCTGACCGTTTCCATTGCCTGGGCGCTGTATGACGAGGCGTTTGGCCAGCGGCCCTGGAAACGAATGCAGCGGGAGTTTGTCAGCCGTTACACCAAGTATCTCGACAGTATCAAAGCCGACGCCGGCAAGAGCGAGGCGGAGATCAAGGAAAGTCCTGAATATCAGCAACTCGCCGACGAAGAAAAAGCCGCTCGCGACCAGGTTCAGCCTGAGATCGATGAGATTGACGCGCAAGTGAAGCGCGCCCAAGCCAAGCTTGATGCGGTCACCGACACGTTCCAAAACCAGCGCGGCCGCCTCACAGTCATCAATTACAACGTCGAGACCACCAGCGGGTCTGCAAAAGATCGCTGGCGCCGTAGAGCCGAAGCGAAGAGACAGGAAAAGGTTACTGTTGAACTGCCTTCAGACGACGGAAAGTCGAAAGAGACAAAGAGTCTGAATTACGCTGAACTGGAGGCACTCTATAACAAATTACGCGACGAGAAGGCGGATGGTCTCGGACGCAAAGCAGAGTTGCTGAAGACTCCTTCTGAGTTGGGGAAAAAGAAGGATGACTATCTGAAAAATCACCTGATTGGTCTTGGTCCAGCCGCTATTGAGGGATTGAAGACTAAGATGGCCAATTACGATTACTCGATCCTGGGCCATCAGATCAGCGTCAACTCTTACAACATCGTGGACCGTTGTGAGGTCTGTCACGCCGGCATCCGCGAGCCGCTGGACATTACGCCCGCGAGTATGGCGCCGGGTGGACCAAACGGCGAGCCTGACGCGCTGGCACGTGCGTTCGTAAGTCATCCCAGAGAAATTCTTCAGTTACACAATCCGGAGAAGTTTGGTTGTTCGGGTTGCCACTGGGGCAATGGCCGCGCGACCACCAGCGAAGTTAAGGGACACGGGCGCCACCGCTTCTGGCTCTGGCCGATGTTTGAGAAAGAGAACACGGAAGCTGGATGTCAGCAGTGTCACGCGCGCGATCGCGTCACGCAGGGAGCGGAAACGTTGAATCTCGGCCGCGACCTGTTTATGCAGCGCGGTTGCATGGGTTGTCACCGCTATGAAGGTTTCGATCGCGAGACGGATGCGTTAGCTGCTGCACGCCAGTCCATCGGCCAACTCCAGGATCAGATTACCGCAAACGAAAAGCAGATGCGGGCTGATCAGAAAGCCACCGAATCGGAGAAGGTCAGTGAAGATGAGGTTAAAAAACTCCTGGCCCACGCCGAGAGTCTGCGCGTGACAAACAGTCTGCTGGCAGCCCGTATCGATCAGTTGAACCTGCAAGCGAAATATCTGATGCAGGATCAAAAGAAAGTTGGACCAAACCTCAAGGACGTTCGCATTAAGCTGCGCAAAGAGTGGGTGCCGGTATGGCTTGAGAACCCGCAGGGCTTCCGGCCCGGAACAAAGATGCCGACATTCTGGCGCTTCGGCACATTGCCGGAGGGCACTCCCGGCGCGCACATGCGTGATAAAGACGGCGAAGACCAGATCAAGGCCATTGCCGCTTATCTGTGGCAGGACAGTTTCGATACAAAAATCCCGCAGCAGCAACAGGGTAATGCTCAACACGGCAAGGAGCTCTTCGAGAGTCGCGGTTGTCTTGCATGTCACTCAATCGGTGAAGGCGACAACCAAATCGGCGGCACCTTCGCTGCCAACTTGTCCCGGGTCGGTGAAAAGGCAAACTTCGACTACATCGTGCGCTGGATTCACAACCCGCGCGAGCGTGTGGCGCCTTACTGTCCAAAAGAAAAACGCGATCTGACGCCTGACGATTATTCGAAGAAAGGTTTGCCGTTTGTTTTTGACACTGAGTTGCATTCGCGCTGTCCGAATGATGGCGCGGAGCTGCAAGTGCAGAACATGACGGTGATGCCAAACTTCCGCCTGTCTGAAAACGACGCGCGCGACATCGCCACTTATCTCTTCTCGCTCTCGTCGCCGCCCAGTTATCAATCTGCTGCGTTCATGGATGATCCGAATCTGAAGGAGAAAGGTCGTCTGCTGATCAAGCAGTATGGATGCGCCGGCTGTCATGAGATCAAGGGCTTCGAAGAAGAGCAGCGCATCGGTAAAGAGCTGACTGTTGAAGGTGCGACTCCGATTGAGCGCCTCGACTTCGCGCTGCAAACAAAGCACGCCGAAGAAGGAATGGATCCACTGAAGCTGCATGCTGATCAAAAGGAAGAGAAGCCCTGGTATAACCATAAAGGCTTTTTCGAGCACAAGATCACGCAGCCCTCGATTTACGACGAAGGTAAAGAAAAGGATCCGAAGGATCGACTGCGAATGCCGCAGCCGTATTTGACGCCGCAGTGGCGCACGGCTTTGACGACGTTCCTGTTAGGCAGCGTGGGCGCAGAAGGCTCGAACGTGCCGAGTTCGCTCTTCTACACTCCGCAGGATCAAAGACGACAAGACATTCAGAACGGCTGGTGGGTGGTCAAGAAGTACAACTGTATGGGCTGTCACCAGCTTCAGGTGGGACAGCGATCTATCGTGATGGACTTGCCGTTCTACCAGACGCCAGAAGGGAAGGACCTGCTGCCGCCGCGACTGACGAGCGAAGGCGCGCGCGTCGATCCGGCATGGCTGTTGAAGTTCCTGCACGATCCGTCATTGAGTGGTGAAAAGACACCGGCGCAGGCGCAACAGATCGCCTCGTTGCCATCGCCGAGTCCACAAGCATCAGCGTCGCCGCAGGCGAACGCCAGTGCGACTCCTTCTGCGAATAACCAAACGGGCAAGTTGCAGCCGCAACCGGGATTGGATCGCAATGGCGTGCGGCCGTATCTACAGTTCCGCATGCCGACGTTCAACTTCTCGCCGAACGAGTTGCAGATGCTGGTGCGGTTCTTCATGGCTATGTCGGGTCAGCAGGATCCATATATTAAGGAGCCGATGCAGCCGTTGACGGAGCAGGAGAAGCTAGTAGCGCGGCAATTGTTCACGTCAGGAACGCCTTGCTTGAAGTGTCACATCACCGGCGAACCGAGCCATGACGCAAAGGCAATCGCGCCGAACTTCCTCCTGGCTTCAGAGAGGCTTAAGCCTGATTGGACGTTCCGGTGGTTGTTGGATCCGTCACAGATCAGTCCGGGAACTGCGATGCCCAGTGGCTTGTTCAGGCACGAAGGTGATCGTTGGGTGGCAAACCTGACGAATTTGCCGCAGAGCGCGAGTGAGTACCAGCAGGATCACGCGCGGTTACTGGTGCGTTACATGTTCCTGATGGATCCGGATGAGCAGCGCAAGTTGCTGGCAACGGGCCCGGCGACAACGGCGTTGCCGACAGGGTCCACGACGCAGCACCACGCGCAGGCGAAGAAGAAGCGCACTGGCTTTAATCACGCACGTAGCAGAGTACGCGCCGCCTTAGGCCGGCAATTAGCATTGGCGTTGCGGAAGTAATTGTAGGGGCGGCCCTCCGTGGCCGCCCGTCACACAAACGCGCGTGATCGATGGCACGGGTGGCCACGGAGGGCCGCCCCTACAGTTGATTTCAAGTGGCAGCGTTCCGCGTTGACGCGGCTTCCGTGCTACATTTAAGGCGAAAGTTATCTTAGTTTGGAGGAGTTGATCATGAATAAGCAGACAAAAGTCTGGCTTGTGTTATCGATTGTCTTGTCTCTGTTAGCGATGGGTAATGCGTGCAGCGGCGGCGGAAATACTAATGGCGGAGCGAATGCAAATGCCGGTCCTGCCACGGGAGAAAACTATAGCGGCCCGACGGGCACCGTCAGCGGCGTAATTGCTTATAACGGCACACCACCGGCTCCAAAAAAGATTGACACTACAGCCGATCCGGTCTGCGGACAAAAGAATCCGAATTTGGTCACCGACGACACGATTGTTAAAGACGGCAAGCTTGCCAACACGTTTGTCTACATCAAGGAAGGCACGGTCACAGGCGGTAAGAAGATCGGCGACTATTCATGGCCCACGCCGACCTCGGAAGTTCAACTCGATCAGAATGGTTGCCATTACGCACCGCACGTGCTGGGCATCATGGTGAATCAGAAACTCAGAGTCACCAATAGCGACCAGACCACGCATAACATTCACCCGACACCAAAACTGAATCAGGAGTGGAACCAGACGCAAGCCCAGGGCGCGCCTCCGATCGAGAAGGCTTTTACGCGCTCGGAAACACTGATTCCGGTCAAGTGCAACCAGCATCCCTGGATGAAGGCTTACATCGGAGTGCTGAAACACCCGCTCTTCTCAGTGAGTGGTCAAGACGGTGCGTATGAAATCAAGGGTGTTCCGGCGGGCACCTACACCGTCGTGGCCTGGAGAGAAGGCGGCGCGAATGGAGAAGAGAAGACGATGCAGGTGACTGTGCCGGCCAATGGAAGCGCGAAGGCTGACTTCTCGTTCGGTGGTGCAGCTACGACTTCGACTACTCCTACGTTGCAGATGATGCCGGCGATCGAGTTTCCGATTCTGCACAAACACTAGGTTGTAAGAGCTAGTCTCACGCAGCAGCGCGCCGCTGCGTGAGACTGCTTTTGTTGAATCCAAGATGAACCGGGGTCTGAATCGTTTCGCCATCATCGTCGCTTGCGCGACGTTTTTCTTAATTATTGCTGGTGCGCTGGTGACCAGTAACGATGCAGGCTTGGCGACGTCAGATTGGCCACTATCCAACGGTCAGGTTTTCCCGAAGATGGTTGGTAACCTGTTTTGGGAACACGGTCACCGCATGGTTGCAACTACCGTCGGCATGCTGACGATAGTGCTTACGATCTACATCCTGCGGAAAGAAAAAAGACAGTGGGTGCGGCGACTCGGCATCTTCGCTTTGCTGGCTGTCATCGCGCAGGGATTGCTCGGCGGTCTGACAGTGAAACTGATGCTGCCGCTGGCGATTTCGAGTGCTCACGCAACGCTCGCTCAGCTTTTCTTTTGTACGACTGTGAGTCTTGCGGTTTTCACGTCGAGAAGTTGGATCGAAGCCAGGCCGTTGCCGGAAGAGAAGGGGACTCTGCCGCTGCGTTATCTATGTACGGCGGCTTTGATCACGATATTTCTGCAATTGATTTTAGGCGCGACGTTGCGACACTCAGCGACGTGGGATCAGCAACTGCCTACGGAGTTGATCCTGGCGCACATCGGTGGCGCACTGGCGGTCACGATTACTTTAGGCAGCACCGGGTTAGCTGTTTTGCGGCGGCATCCGGACGAGCGATTTCTGACACGGCCGGCGATGATCGCGCTTGTGTTTCTCGTGGTTCAGTTAGCTCTTGGGATCGCGGCGTACATGACGCGGCTTGCTTCGCCGAATGATCCGCAGCCACTCAACCCGATGATCTCGATCACGGTTGCGCACGTGGCATGTGGTGCGCTCGTGTTTGTCAGCACGATTGTTTTGACGTTGAGAACGTATCGCGTTCTGCCAGGTATCATTCATTCTCCCGGCGTATTTGTAGGGGCGGCCCTCCGTGGCCGCCCGTCATCGACGACAGGCGTG
>DASUYO010000246.1:0-7190 GCA_036377375.1 Pyrinomonadaceae bacterium | reverse complement strand
GGCGCGTGGATCGACGAGAACGCGTACGGGTACACCTGCCTTGAACTTGGCGATAATTTTGTTGGCGTAAGACGTGTCCTGCATGAACCAGAAAGCGACGTCGATGCCAACGTTCTCGTTGTCGATTAAGCTCCAAAGCGGTGATCTACAGTCCTCAAAGGCGGGATCGCAGAGTCGCTCCTGCGCGTTCGTATAACCCGACAGGAGCGTGATGAGCAGTAATGCACCAATAATCGGGAGTATGGGCCTTCTTATGTTACGCATGCGTTTTTAACCCTGGTTCTTCGAATTGTTGCTGATTCGAACTGAATAGGTGATTATTGATTTCGTGTTCGCATCAGCGCGACAACACCGATTCAAACGACCGAAATGGTCAACAGTGGGGAGAGACACTACAAGGATCTCGGGTCCGACTGACTTTACGGATGAACGCATTCTAGCAGTAAACAGCCAATGCTTCCATTTTTCCAATGTCACCAAATTATGAAGGTTTATTGGCGATTGTAAGGTGCCGGTGACCTGTGTCGCCTACAGAAAAATGCTAACCGGCGGTCGAACCGGGCCTAATCTCTTTCGAGCTTGAGGCGGGAAATCATCAATTTGCGGCCCACGTCAACACAGAACATCACTCCCGCAAACGACGACACATGGATGGGCGAGCAGCACCAGCTATCGCTGATTGCGCGCACCGTCTCAATGGATTACCTGGTGACGATTGTCGAATTGCTGCTGGGCGTGTTCATGCTGCCGTTCAATACCTCACACCTGGGGCAGTCTGCGTACGGACTCTGGGTCCTTGCGGCTTCAATCACTTTTTACTTTTCCATGCTTAACCTGGGATACGGGTACGCATTGGTGAAGTATGTGGCGCAGTTTCGAGCTCATCGCGACGCAGAAGGCCTGAATCAAATTGTGAGCACGATGTTCGTTGTTTTTACGGGCATCGGAGTCATTACTTACGCGCTGGCTGTAATCATCGCACTAAATCTACAGACTCTCTTCAACGTTCGTCCGGAACAGGTCGCCACCGGACGTACAGTGTTGCTTGTCATCAGTGCCTACATCGCTTTGGGATTTCCGTTCAGCGTGTTTGGAGCACTAATGAACGGATTCCAACGCAAGTACCTGAACGGCGTCATTGGCATGTCGACCAGCATCATCGTCGCCGTCGTGAACGTTATTGTGCTGCTCCTCGGCTACGGGTTAGTCGAGCTGGTCATTGCCACGACCGCAGTTCGAATCTTGAGTTATTTCGGCTATCGCTTGAATGCATACCGAGTGTTTCCCGCCCTACAGGTTCGTGCCAGGCACGTTCGTCTTTCACGGCTGAAAGAATTGACGGGATTCAGCGCTTATATGCTGCTGATCGACCTGGCTAACAAGTTGAATTACGCGACGGAC
Source organism: Pyrinomonadaceae bacterium (assembly GCA_036377375.1). Lineage (GTDB taxonomy): Bacteria > Acidobacteriota > Blastocatellia > Pyrinomonadales > Pyrinomonadaceae > PSRF01. The sequence continues at coordinate 5,789 of DASUYO010000246.1, read as the reverse complement.
ACAGTCGTGATTGGTGTTTTCATGAACACCGTCGCCGTAGCGATCTGGGCAGTGGCCCAGCGGCTGATCGAGCTGACGCAGCGTCTAACCGATCAACTCAATGGCGCGTTATTTCCGGTCGTTGTAGACAGTGCGACACTCGGAAATCTCGATCGGCTGAAAGTAGTTCTGTTGCAGGGTACTCGCCTTTCGCTCGCAATGGTGTTGCCGATCGCAACCGGTCTCGCTTTGCTTGCCGAACCGGTAGTGATGCTCTGGGTTGGTCCGCAATTCACTTCGAGTATTCCCATTATTCGGATTCTGGCGGCGGTGGTTACGTTTCGTGTCGGCAATGCTACGGCGACGACGCTGCTTAAAGGCGCTGGACAGCATCGATTATTAGCAGTTTCAAATCTCACGATTGGCATCGCAAATCTGGGCCTTAGTGTGATTCTGGTGCGGAACTACGGATTGCAGGGTGTTGCGGTTGGCACGCTTATACCTTTGAGTGTGGTTTCGATCTTCGTCTTGTTTCCCGCGGCATGCCGACGCGCGAATATTCCGCTCGGCGAGGCAATTGCGAGTGGCGTCTGGCCTTCTATTTGGCCGGCGATCTGTATGGGATTTTTTCTGGCGTTCAGCAGGCAGTTCTTTCCACCTGGCTTTATCTCGACGGCAGTTCAGGCTGTGAGTGCCGGATTGATCTATGCCATTCTCTTCCTGTCGCTGGCAATTGGTCGCACTGAAAGAAACTGGTATCTTGCAAAAGTTCGGCAGGTAATAGGTCATATAGGTCCCCTAGGACGTATAAGACCGAAGATGGCTCAACGATGAAGTTTTCGGTACTTATTCCCACCTACAACCGATCGGGCGAATTGCGTAAGACTCTTCAGAGTCTGCGCGAGCTGTCCGGAAATGTGGATTGGGAAGTAATCGTTGTCGATAACAACTCGAATGACGACACGCGTGAAGTTGTAGCTGATATTGCTAAGACGTTTCCGGTAGAGTTGAGATACCTGTTCGAGCGCGAACAGGGAAAGCCGGCGGCGCTGAACTCCGGAATGGCAATCGCTCATGGAGACGTGATTGCTTTTACTGACGACGATCACCGCTTCGAACCAGATTGGCTGGAACAGGCGGCACGCGGTCTGGAACAATTCAAATGTGATTATGTCGGTGGAAAGATATTGCCGCTGTTTGAAGGTCAATGTCCCCGCTGGCTGACAACTTCGTCAGGCCGTCACCGGTCAGTGATCGGGATGGCGGATTACGGACCCGAAGCACATGAGTTTGCCGACAGGCCGGCGATGGGCGGAAATTTGGTTGTGCGCCGTGACGCCTTTTCGCGCGTCGGTTTATGGGATAACCGGCTGGGTCGCCGGGGAAAGACGTTGCTCGGTCAGGAGCAGCGCGAATGGTGCATGCGTGCGCGAGCGGTCGGGTTGCGCGGTTTTTACATTCCGGAAATGAACGTCTACCACATCGTGCCTCGTGAACGTCTCGAGAAGAAATACTTTCGACGCTGGTTTTACTGGCACGGTATCAGCCGCGCAATTCTGCATGAGAACTTCGGTCTCGACATGGAAGCGCCCGAAGACACGGTGCTTGATTTTTCCAAGGTGCCGCGCATCGCGGGTGTGCCTCGTTATATGTTTCGCACCTTTCTGACGCGATTGTTGGAAATGGCAAAGGCTGCTGCGAAAAACGATCCGGCGAGAGCATTCGACGAAGAACTCTGGTTCTGGTTTTTCGCGGGCATTTTTCGGCAGCGATGGAAAAATCGGCACAATTCGATACCGACCTTTAATACTGCTCAACAGGTGAACAGAGGTTCATGAACGCAATCATATTAGCGGCCGGCAAAGGAACACGTCTGGACGGCGCAGCAGTGAAGCCCAAATGTCTGGTAGAGATTGGTGGTATAACTCTCTTGCGCCGGCAGATCGAGTCGCTGCGCAGCCATAATTTCAAGAAGATCGTGGTGGTGATCGGATTCGCTCCCGACAGCATTCGCGAAGAGTGTGGCAACGAAATCACTTTCGTTGAGAACATTCACTTCGCAGAAACGAGTAGTCTCTATTCATTATGGCTGGCTCGAGAACACCTGACAGATGGGTTTGTAGTGTTGAACTCAGATGTGCTCTTTCATCCGCAGTTACTGGCGAATCTGCTCGACTCTTCACACGAAGACGCCCTGCTGATTTCAGATACAGAAACGACTCCGCTCGGTGACGAGGAAATGAAAGTCAAAGTTAAAGAAGACCTGGTCGTTGATATCTCGAAGGATATCGATCCACTTGAAGCTGACGGTGAAAACGTCGGAATAGTAAAATTTGGTCCAACTGGAGCGAAAACGCTCGTCGGTTACATGGATGAGCTTATTGCTGCGGGCGCGGTTAAAGACTGGGCGCCGCGCGCCTTTCGTGAATTTGCTTTGAACCATCCCTTATATGCCTTGAGTACCCGAAGCCTGCCCTGGATTGAAATTGACTTCCCCGAGGATTACCAACGAGCCGTAATGGAGATCTACCCCCGAATCGAAGCGCAGGTTAGTGCGTGGAACTCCGGCTTCAATCCATCAACACATTCGTCCGCTGTTTCTTTCGATGAGCCTTAAGCGCGTTATCAGCACGGCACGCGGGTTTGATAAGCAGTGGCAACGTTGGCGTTCACCTGAACGACGACGATTGTTGGTCAACGCCCGCACGCCCATGAACTACGGCACTCTTGCGCCGGTGGTCGAGCGTTTGCAACGTGACGAGCGTCTGGAGTTTTACTTTACGGCAAGCGAGAGCCCGGCGCTGAAGCAATCGATTTACGCCGACGCTGTCCAGCCTTACACGTTCGTGACGCCTGCACAAGCATCGCTCATGCAGTTTGATGTTTATCTCGCTGCTGATTTTCTCTGGCTTAATTTGCTGCGAGGCGCGTATCGCGTGCAGACATTTCATGGCGTGGCGGGCAAGTATCGAACTGTTTACGACTCACCCAGGGAAAACATGCGGAGCTGGGATCGCTTCTTCTTCATCAACGAACGACGGCGGCGACACTTTATCGAATGTGGCGCAATTGATGAAGGTAGTCCGGCGGCTCGTTTGATTGGCATGCCCAAGCTGGATTGTTTGGTCGATGGCTCGTTGAAGCGAGATGACGTGCTCAGTGCGATGGGAATCGATCCAACCAGAAGAACGATTTTGTACGCGCCGACCTGGTCGCCGCATTCTTCCGTAGTCAGCATGGGAGAAGAGCTGGTCCAGCGTCTCGGCGAGGCGGGTTACGCAGTGATAGTTAAGCTGCATGATCGATCTAGAGATTTGCAATACGTGAATTCGGGAGGAGTTGATTGGGGATCGCGGCTGGAGCCTGTATTGCAGCGTTTTGGTGGCGTGCTGGCGACCGGCAATAACTCCTCGAGATACTTGCCGGCAGCTGACATGATGATTACCGACCATAGTTCCGTCGGGTTTGAATACTTGTTGCTCGATCGACCGTTGATTCGGATACATTTGCCGGAGTTGATTCACAATACGGATATTGAACCGAGCTATGTTGATCTGCTGACCGAAGCCTCGATGAGTGTAATGGATGTCGATGAAGTGATTACTGCTGTTGAGCGAGGCTTTAATCATCCGAGTGAGAAGTCGGACGAGCGGCTGCGAGTGGCGAGTGAGATGTTCTATAAGCCAGGCACCGCCACCGAACGGGCGTTAAAAGAGCTGTATGAGTTGATGGAGCTGGCAGTGATTAATCACCCACACTGATGAATCTGCAAAAGCTCAAGAACGCTTCACTCGATGAATTGCGCGTGCGGGCGGCACAGAGGGTAGCGGCTTTTAGCGAACGGCGTGGCTGGTCTGCACTCGTCAAGCTCCCGTCCGACGAAGCATTCGCCTCGCTACTTGACCAGGAAAAGAGCAGCGCTACTCACGATCTGCTCGAATATTTCCGCTCGAGATCGAAACCGAAATTCTTCGAGAGTCTCAAAAATCCTGAAGCCACTGCCGCTGTCTTCAAATCACGATTTCCGACAACTGCTCAGCAGCTTATCGACAAGGCAGATCGAATCTGCGAAGGCAAGTTTGATCTGCTTGGTTACAAGAATCTCAGTTTCGGCGATCCGATCGACTGGCAATTCGAGCCGCTAACAGGCAAACGCATTCCGCTTTTGCACTGGAGCAAACTTGACTATCTCGACGCCGATATCGCAGGCGACAAGAAGATCATCTGGGAGTTAAACCGGCACCAGTATTTCATGACACTCGGCCAGGCTTACTGGTTGACCGGTGACGAACGATACGCGCGCGCTTTTGCAGCACATCTCGACTCATGGATGAATGCAAACCCGCCGAAGCTCGGTATCAACTGGGCCAGCAGTCTCGAAGTGGCTTTTCGATCGGTGGCGTGGCTGTGGGCGTTCTATTTTTTCAAATCGTCGCCGTCTCTATCGAGCGAGACTTTCAAGCGCGCGTGGAAATTTTTGTATCTCAGCGCGCGTCATCTCGAGTCGTACTTGTCGACGTATTTCAGTCCCAATACGCACCTCACCGGCGAAGCGCTCGGGCTGTTCTTTCTCGGAACTCTGCTTCCGGAATTTAAAGAGGCAAAACGCTGGCAACAACTCGGCAGCGAGATACTGATCCAACAACTTCCCATTCACGTTGAGAGCGACGGCGTCTATTTCGAACAATCGAGCTACTATCATCGTTACACGACGGATTTTTATCTTCACTTCCTGCTACTTTCGCGCACCAACTGTTTCGAGCTTTCGCCACAAGTTGAGCAAACGTTACTGCGTTTGCTCGATCACTTGATGTACATCACTCGACCCGACGGCACGACGCCGCTGTTTGGCGACGATGACGGCGGCCGCCTAGCGATGTTGGACGTGCGCGCAGCCGACGACTTTCGCGGCACACTGGCGACAGGCGCGGTATTGTTTGAACGCGGCGATTATAAATTTGTCGCTGATGATGCGGTCGAAGAGTTGTTGTGGTTAACAGGTGTCGACGGGCTCAGCAAGTTTGATTCACTCGCGGCAATAGCACCGGAAAAAACATCCGCGGCGTTTCCCAACGGCGGCTATTTCGTCATGCGCGACGGTTGGACGCCCAGTTCAAACTACCTGCTCTTCGACTGTGGTCCACATGGCTCACTTGCCTGCGGCCATGCTCACGCGGACGCCTTGTCCATCGACGTGGCTGCGAACGGCCGCACTGTCCTCGTCGATCCAGGCACATACACGTACACGGGTTCGAAGGAATTACGAGACTGGTTTCGCAGCTCGCACGCGCACAACACGTTGACTGTAGATGACGAGTCGTCATCGGTCACGAGCGGGCCGTTCTCCTGGAAGAGCATTGCGCGCTGCACACTCGAAAAATGGATCAGCCATGATCGCTTCGACTTTGTCTCTGGCCGGCACGATGGTTTTATGCGTCTGCCCGACTCTGTGATGGTGAAGCGCGATATCCTTTTTATCAAAGGCGACTACTGGATAATCCGCGACTCAGTCACTGCTTCAGAGGAGCACGAGGTTGCCGTGCGATTCCACTTTGATTCGCCGCCTGGCACCGAATCAGCCCTTGAGATCCGCTGTTTCGGCAATGGCCGGACGATTGAGGAAGAAGCCTTTGTTTCGCACTGTTATGGTCAAAGGGAGCCGGCAAAGGTTTCTTGCTTTTCTGCGGCTCTGAGTGGCCGGGGCGAGATCATCAGCTTCCTGTTGCCTGCGAAAGCCGGAGCTGAATGGGTGGTGCGCGAAATCGAAGCGCAGGACGGGCGTGCGTTTGAAGTTCATGAGGGAAAATCTG
>DASUYO010000245.1:0-18533 GCA_036377375.1 Pyrinomonadaceae bacterium | reverse complement strand
AACGCCCCGGACGGCGACTTTGCTGCGCGCTGTGCTCTGTACTCTGCATTTTCCTTTTGACGGCCGTGCCCGTGTTCGCTGAGCCGGTAACCATCAACCAGGTGGTCCAAACGCTTACGAGCTCGCGAGGCACTCCCGATCTCAGGCTCAATACGCTTGTCGCGCAAGACCCGGGCAAAGGCAAACAGCAAGGTGGACCACGCGGCGACACGACCCCACAAGCTCCAGCGCAGGGTGGTAAGAATGACTCGCTCATCTCCGGCGTAACTGTTACCGGTGAGGGACAACGCCTTGGAGTTGAGGTTATTGAAGAAGGCGAAGTAGAAGGCACGATCTGCGACTGCGGCGATATCCTCGTTGCCGGCGGATCTTTTCCAAAGTGGCCCTTCCTGTTTTTAGCGGCTGTGCCGCTCGCGTTTATTCACGATAACAGTTGCGACAGTTGTAACGACACGCCGAGCTCGACGCCAACGCCGACTCCGCCTCCGCCTAGTACGCCAACACCAACTCCGCCTCCACCGGGAGTTCCAGAGCCCGCTTCAATACTTCTTTTTGGTACGGGACTAGCGGCCATCGGAGCTGGTTTACGGCGACGTTACGCAAAAACGAAAGTTTTAAAACAGCTTGAGACAGGAGAAGAGGAATAAGTACGATGCGCAGATTCATCCTCGGCAATCTCAAGTTTGCTTTCCTGGCTATATTGGCTTTGACGTTCTTTGTTGCTCCAGCATCCACTGCCTCCGCGAAAGCGAAGAAGGCAAAGTACAGCACGATCAAAATCCTTTCGAATCCCGGCGGCCTGCTGCTTACGATCGATGGCAAGCCTCATGGAGAAACGCTGACAGAATACCGCGCGATCGATCTGCAGCCCGGAGTGCACAACGTCCAGATCAGGTTACCTAACGGTCAATTCTGGATCCGCGATATAGAGCTGCCTGCCGGACGTGTGAAGTGCGTGGTCGTAAACTATCGGCCGTTACCACCAGTACCGAAGTCGCCTTGTCCTTTCCCAGTAAACATCTCCGCACCAAAGCAGGTTACTGACGGCGAGATCATCACCTATACGGCTGATGTGGCGTACAGCGGAAATTCCGCGTTGCGGTACACGTGGAAAGTCACGCCGTCCAGTGCTCGCATAATCAGCGGCCTTGGCACGTCCACGTTGAATGTCGACTCTACGGGACTTGGCGGTCAACGTATCACTGCGACTTTGACTGCTGACGATGGATCTGCCGATCCAGCGTGTGCTCAGAGTGCACAGGCAGTGTCGATCATTGCACCGCTCGAGAAGAAGATCATCGTCGCGCGTGAGTTTGACGAATGTAACAACTGTACTTTCGACGATCAGAAAGCACGTCTCGACAACCTCGCAGTGGAGTTACAAAACGATCCGTCGACACGGGGTTATGTAATCGCCTACGGCGGGCGAATGAGTCCGCTGGGCCAGGTCGAGAAGCTTATGAGTCGCGCACGCGATTACCTCGTTACGCAGCGTGGCATCGATGCTTCGCGAATCGAGGTTGTAAACGGTGGTTTCCGCGAAGAGGATAGTGTCGAGCTGTGGCTGGTTCCGAGCGGAGCTCCCGCACCGCGACCTACACCAACGGTCCAAGCCAGCGAGATCAAAAAACCTGCTCGTCGGCGAAACTAGAATTCAACTGTAGGGGCGGCCCTCCGTGGCCGCCCGTCGTGATGGCGAGAGGGGCCGCCACGGAGGGCCGCCCCTACAGTTGAAAATTGGCTTTCGCCTCCTACCTACTTTATGGTTTACTTACACCCTTCCCCCTCCCTTTAGCCCCCTCGGTCAAATTTCAATTCAAATAAGGAGGAGCCTTCATGGCTGAAGAAGGCGGCGGCAACGGTAGCGGCAGTGTCGGCGTGGTCGCCATAGTGGTGATTTTTGTGCTCGTCGTTTTGTTCGGGTTGTATATGTTTAGAGGACGGATATTTGGAGGTGGAGGAACTCAGAAGATCGACGTCAACGTTTCAACACCAAGTAAGTAAAGCCACAAAAAGGCACAAGAGGCGGATTGATACCTCTCTTGTGCTTTTTGTGCTTCTTTGTGGCTTAATGTATTCGTGCCTGCACCGAACATCGACACCATCGTATCTCTCGCCAAGCGGCGAGGTTTTGTTTTTCCTTCTTCCGAAGTTTACGGCGGCCTTGGCAGCGCCTGGGATTATGGTCCACTCGGCGTTGAGCTTTGCAATAACGTCAAACAGGCGTGGTGGCGGTGGCTCGTCTACGAGCGCGACGACATCGAAGGAATCGACTCTTCGATTATTCTCAATCGTCTCGTTTGGCAATATTCGGGTCACGAAGCGACCTTTAACGATTGGCTAGTCGACTGTCGCAAGTGCAAAGGCCGTTTTCGCGCCGACAAGATCATCGACAACAAATGCCCGTCCTGTGGTGCGAGCGACTGGACCGAAGCTCGTCCGTTCAACACAATGCTGCAAACCAAGTTGGGAGCGGTGGCAGACGACGATCCGACAGCGTTGGCTTACCTGAGACCCGAAACCGCTCAGGGCATATTCATTAACTTTTTGAATGTGCAGACAACGATGCGGCGCAAATTGCCTTTTGGAATCGCGCAAGTTGGCAAGTCTTTCCGCAATGAAGTGACTCCGGGAAACTTCATCTTGAGAACGCGTGAGTTCGAACAGATGGAAATGGAGTATTTCGTTTCGCCAACTGCGGACCACTTGAAGTTGGTGGATTACTGGGTAGAACAATACCTGGAATGGTTTGGTTCTTTAGGTTTGAATCGCGAGAATCTTTATTTGTATGAAGTTCCGGAAGACGAGCGGGCGCATTACTCCAAACGCACCGTCGATATCATGTACAGATATTTTCCTGAACGTGAAAAACCCTGGGAAGAGTTGATGGGAATCGCCTGGCGAACTGATTTCGACTTAGGCGCCCACTCAAAGAATAAACTTGATGCAGAAGGGAAACGCATCAATCCTGATTCGACTGAGGATCTGTCGTATTTCGATGAAGCGACAAAACAGCGTTTCTATCCACACGTGGTTGAACCGGCGGCGGGTGTTAACAGGACCGTGCTTGCAGTTTTGATGGACGCCTACTCCGAAAAGACGAACGATAAAGGCGAGACGCGAGTTATCCTGAAACTTAGTCCGCAGCTTGCTCCGATCAAGGCGGCGATTCTTCCACTCGCGAAGAACAAACCTGAGATCGTGGGAATGGCAAAGGCGATCAAACGATCGCTGCAACCGGTGTTGCGTGCTGTTTACGACGACACTGGCGGCATCGGAAAACTGTACGCGCGACAGGACGAGATCGGAACTCCCTTTTGCGTCACTGTCGATCACCAATCGCTCGAAGATGAGGCGGTGACGGTGCGCGATCGCGATACTTGGGAGCAGGACAGGATCAAAGTTTCGGATCTCGCTGAACATCTCCAGAAACGTCTGAAGCCTTATCCGGTCGCGATGTCAGAAACGATTTGAGTTGTTATGCCGGTTGTCAAGAAACGCAATCAACAGACTGAGACGCGGTTATTGCTGGAGTCGGAAGATCCGGTCGAGCTGCCACCGGCTGAGATCGACGATCATGCTGTGCTGGTCCAATTCGAGAAGTTCAAGCCGTATATTCCCGAGCTGTTGGAAACGCTGCGCGCCGGAACGACTGCGGAACCAGTTCCGGTAATGATCGACGGTTCTACTTTTGCGGTGCATGGCCCAACGCGCACTTTCTGGGTAAAGCTGTGGCATGCAGCCGGCAGTGAGCTGACGAAGATCGATCGAGCGCAGGTGATCAGTTGCCTGCCGTCTACGCGCGGTGTTCAGATCGTGGTCGAGTCGCCTGAAGACGAAGATTAATAGCCACGGATGAACACGAATCTTCCTGACAATGTTTCTTCACTCGCCCGAGCCATTCACGACGCAGGTGGTCGCGCCCTGCTCGTGGGCGGTTGTGTTCGCGATGCGTTGATGGGCGCACAGCCCAAAGATTGGGATCTAGAAGTTTATAACCTCGACGCTGTGCGCCTGCGTGAACTCCTGGATCAATTTGGTCCAGTCAACGTAGTCGGGGAAGCGTTTACGGTTTACAAGCTTCGCCCGCATCTTGACGTCTCCATCCCACGCCGTGAACGTAAATCAGGACGCGGTCACAAGGCATTTGTGATCGAAGGCGATCCTTCGATGAGCGTGGCCGACGCGTCGCGGCGTCGCGACTTCACCATCAATGCCATCTTGCAGGATCCGCTCACCGGTGAGCTGATCGATCCTTTCCACGGACAGCGCGACATTGAGCAGCGAATCTTGCGTGCCGTTTCAACGGAGACATTTGCGGAAGACAGTTTGCGCGTGTTGCGTGCAGCGCAATTTGCAGCTCGTTTCGAGTTTGATATCGAGCCTGAGACGGTCGAGCTATGCCGCACGATCGACCTCAGCGATCTTCCAGCCGAGCGAATCTGGGGAGAGATGGAAAAGCTGTTGCTGCGGGCTCAGCGTCCGTCGATTGGACTAGAGTGGCTGCGCGAGTTGGGTACGCTAGAAAAACTGTTTCCAGAGATTCAGGCGTTGATTAGTGTGCCGCAGGATCCGGAGTGGCACCCTGAGGGCGATGTGTTTGTGCACACCAAACTCGTTATCGACCGAGCGCGCGAGTTGATTAATGATCTTTCGTATCCGCGGCAGGTGACAGTGATGCTTGCGTCGCTCGCGCATGATTTTGGTAAGCCGGCGACGACTGAGTTTATCGACGAGCGTTTGCGTTCGCGAGGACATGAGGAAGCAGGTGTGCCGCCCACTGAAAGTTTTCTCAAGCGCGTCAATGTACACACGATCGATGGTTACAACGTGCGCGCGCAGGTCATCGCGCTGGTGCGCGAACACCTGAAACCCGGTGAGTTTTATAAGAAGCGAGATGAAGTAGGCGAGGGTGCGTTTCGTCGCCTGGCACGGCGCTGTGAGCCCGATTTGTTGTATCGCGTGGCGAAAGCCGATTCGCTGGGGCGCAATGCTGATTGGGTACCACGAGACGAGTGGTATGGAGCTGAAGCACAGGAATGGTTTATTGAGCGCTCGCGGGAGTTGCAAGTAGAGCAGCGGCCGCCGGATCCGTTACTGATGGGCCGGCATCTGCTCCAGCTGGGAGTTGAGCCGGGGCCGCAGATGGGCGAGATCACGCGCGCGGTTTACGAGATGCAGTTGGATGGACGAGTGCGTAATTTAGACGAGGCGGTCGAGGCGGCAAAGGAAATTATTAGCCGCAGATGAACGCAGATTTTCGCAGATCTGCATTAATCAGCGGAAATCTGCGGCTGTTGTTGCGTGATGCAGTGGATTGTGCCCATTCCCCAGACAAGTGGCTCACAATTGATCGGCACGATGCGACGTGTGGGGAAGAGTCTTTGGAGAGTATCCATCGCGCATTCGTCATTCGCGTGGCCAAACACAGGAGCAAGGACCACTTTATTACCGATATAAAAGTTTGCGTAACTCGCAGGCAAGCGTTCGAGATCCCGAGTCGAAGTGCTACTTCCGCCGACAGTACCCGGCATGGGTAAGGTAACAATCTCGAAAGGCTTCCCAGCCGCGTCTGTCATCGATCGCAGCCGCAGGAGATTGTCCTGTAGGATTTCGTAGTTTGCATCTTTCGGATCCTCTTCGACTGCGCAAACGATCACATCGCTGGCAGTAAAACGTGCGATGTCGTCGATATGGCCGTCCGTGTCGTCGCCAACAATTCCTTCACCGAGCCAAAGAACCTTCGTCGCGCCAAGATAATCTTTCAAGTACTGCTCGATCTCTTCGCGAGACAAGTCGGGATTGCGATTTGGATTGAGCAGACACTGCTCGGTCGTCAATACGCAGCCGGCGCCATTCACTTCGATCGAGCCACCCTCCATCACTACACCAGGAGAGAATCTTTTTAATTTCAGCAATGATTCGAGGCGGCGCGGAACGCTGTCGTCTTTCTTCAGCTCCTGGTATTTGTTGCCCCAGGCATTGAAGATCCAATCATTGAAAGCTGCCGCACCGTCTGGGCCAATAAGAAAGTTTGGCCCGTAATCGCGAATCCACGAGTCAACCGTTTGAATGTGATGGAATCGAATTCTCGATGCCACCGCCGGATTACACCGACGGCGCACGTGTTGTTCAGTGTCTTCGTCATCCACCAGCAGATCGACGATCTCGTGCGGCGCCAGTGAAGCGATCATTTGGAGATAGATCTTCTCAACCTGCGACACGCGGTCGGGCCAGGTTTCGGGATCCTTGGGCCAGGTCAGCCATGTCGAATGGTGCGGATGCCATTCCGCCGGCATGCGGAAGCCGAGCTCTGCCGGAGTCTTTAGCTTCGTTTCAGCCATCGACGGTTTCAGACCTCAGAGCCTTTAGCCGGAAGTACCTGTAAATTCCGACGAAGCTAATGAGAACCCAGAAAATTTCCATCACCAAAGCGGAGAGATTGAAGTCGTGCAGAAGGGAAACGACGATCAGGCTTGCGCCGATTGCATTGAGGAGAGAGTAAGCAAGTCCGTCGCTGCGGAGTTTATTCAACTGCAACATCAGATAAGTGATCATCAGCACGACCACACCGATATTGCCGATCAGGTCCAGCGGGCCGTAGCTCATATCGATTCACCACCAAAGCGAACACGCAATCCATCGTAAGCATCGATGCGGCGGTCGCGCAGGAAAGGCCAGTTCTGACGTGTTTCTTCAATCTTCGAAAGATCGCATTCGACAACCAGCACTTCTTCTTCATCAGCAGAGGCCTTCGCGACGATCCGGCCGAACGGATCGGCGACAAACGACTGGCCCCAGAACGTCAGCTTTCCTTCACGGCCGACGCGGTTGACCACAACGACATAAACTCCGTTCGCGATCGCATGCCCGCGTTGAATAGTTTCCCACGCTGAATGCTGGGCCTCATTCATTTCCCGTTCTTCATCGGGAAGCCAGCCGATTGCGGTCGGATAGAAGAGAAACTGGGCGCCTCCCAATGCCGTGAGTCGCGCCGCTTCGGGAAACCATTGATCCCAACACACGAGCGTTCCGACTTTGCCATAGGCCGTATCGTGAGATTGAAAACCGAGGTCACCCGGCGTGAAATAAAATTTTTCGTAGTAAAGCGGATCGTCCGGAATGTGCATCTTGCGATACTTGCCAGCGATCTTGCCGGTCGCGTCGATCATCACGGCCGTGTTGTGATAGACGCCCGCCGCTCGCTTTTCGAAGAGAGAGGCGATGATTACGACTTTGTTCTGGCGCGCGATTTTGCTCAGCGCCTCTGTAGATGGACCAGGAATGGTTTCAGCCAGCTTGAAGAGCTGGATATCTTCTGTTTGACAGAAGTACTGCGAGCGAAAGAGCTCCTGCAAGCAAACGATTTGCGCACCTCGCTTTGCTGCGTCGTTGATGCCGGCAATCGCTTTCTTGAGGTTTTTCTCCGGCTCCGGCACACAACTCATTTGCACCAGTCCCACAGTGGTTACATTGCCCGCTCGAGTTTTTTTCGGCATGTCGCGAAGTATAGCCACAAAGAGGCACAAAATGCACAGATGCCTTGCCAAACCGTTTTTGTGCTTTTTTGTGCGCTTGGTTAAGATGTCCGGTCATTTTTAGCACCCTACTGGAAAGAGTCATGAAACGATGGATTTCGAACTGACCGAAGATCACAAGGCGCTCGTGCAAACTGTGCGCGAGTTTACGCAAAAGGAAGTTGCTCCTTACATAAAAGAATGGGATGAGAAACAGCGTTTTGAGCCTTCATTAATGAAGCAGATGGCCGCTTTGAATCTCCTGGGCGTGTGCATTCCCGAGGAATATGGCGGCGCCGGCTTCGACTACATCTCGCTCGGGCTGGTATGTGAAGAACTGGAAGCTGTAGATACTTTCATGCGTGTGATCATGTCGGTTCACACTGGGTTGAACTCATTAACGCTTTACACGTGGGGCACGGAAGAGCAGAAGCAGAAGTATCTGGTGCCGCAGGCACGCGGAGAAAAAATTGCGACTTACGGCTTGACTGAACCGGGTGCCGGCTCTGACGTCGTCGGAGCGCGTTCGACTGCACGGCGCGAAGGGAACGACTGGATTCTGAACGGCGAAAAGATGTGGATCAGTTTGGCTGACGTGGCCGACAATTTTCTGTTTTTCTGCTGGACTGACGAAGAGAAGAGACGCAACCGCGATCACAGTGGTATGTCATGTTTTATCGTCGAGCGCACCATGAAGGGCTTCTCGTCGGGAACGATTCACGGCAAGCTCGGTATTCGCGCCGGCAACACCGGTTATTTCTCGTTGCAGGACGTGCGTGTGCCGCAGGAGAACATTATTGGCGAGGAGGGTGAAGGGTTCAAGATCGCGATGTTTGCGCTCGAACAGGGACGCTATACAGTCGCTTCAGGAGCGACGGGCGTGATTCGAGCCGCGCGCGATGCGTCAGTCGCCTACGCAAATACGCGCGAGACGTTTGGCACCAAGATCGCAAATCACCAGCTCGTGAAGCAAAAGATCGCGGAGATGGAAGCCGATTACCAGATGAGCCACTTGTTGTGGGTGCACGCCGGCTGGCTGAAAAACGAAGGCAAGCCCAACGCAAAAGCAACCAGCCTGGCAAAATGGCAAGCCACCACGCGAAGTGAAAAGGCGGCATCCATGGCGATTGAGGTCCATGGCGCCAACGGCTATTCAAACGACTATCCCGTTGAGCGTTACCTGCGCAATTGCAAAGCCGCGATTATCTACGAGGGCACACGCGACATTCACACGCTCATGCAGGCCGACTGGGCGCTCGGATTGAAAAAAGAAAAATCTGCACGCTGCACCTTGCCACCGTTCAAGAAATAGCAATCCACAGATTACACAGAAGGAATCAGTGTGATCTGTGGATGGTTTTAATGTGACAGCAATACGTCCCAGGCCCAGCGTCCAACTGTGGCCTTCGCCGCATCTCTCACCTTTGCTCGATACTTGAACTCATTTCCATACTCATCCACGCGTCTCGACTCTTTGAAATCCAGCTCCAACGCCGCCACATTCAATGAGGCGAGCGTGTGAAGCTCCTCCGGTTCGGAGATACCGTTATGATTCGTGTCCTGCCAGAGACGAAGATTGCTAAAGATTGAGTCGCGGCTATCGATCAGCCCATCGGCGTTGCCGCCGTTTGCCGGCTTATCAAATTCTGCCAATGCGAGAAATCCATTCCTGCTGCTCGAAGGCGGTTGCGCGGTGAAATCACCAAACAGCTCGGCTCCATTATCGATCATTCCATTACTGTTCCGGTCGAGCGCGAGCCACGCATCGTCTGAATCAGCGCGCGTCCAGCCCAGACGATCTCCGGTGCCGTTGCCGTCGAGATCGAAATCGACGCCGTCCATCGGGTTTGTCAACGCGATGCCGTCACCCGCGATATCGATGACTATCGGAGTCCAACAGGCATCACAGCTGGTGCAGTTGCATGTGAAGAAGTCGTAGTTTCCGCCCAATCTCAGACAACGGCTGGCAAACGTGACATTACAGCTCGTAGTTGCGCTACTGAAGCAACACATTCCCACTGCGTTCGGAGTCGTTCCAATCGGGCAACTGCCGTCGAAAGATGGCGTCGTACACGTGCCAATGGCGCTGGAAAGATTACAGGTGAAATGCTCAGCATTCACATCGTGCCACATGTTGCCACCTGATATGCTTGCTGAAGCCGACGCGAACAGGACGGTCAGAGAAACGCTTGCAGTCGAACCGCAAAGGGTACCGATGAGACAAGACGAAAAGGCAACTCCAGTGGCAGCAGCACAGGATACACTGGTGCCTATGGGCCCCGTGCGATTCTCTGTTTTCTGATCCTTCGAGCCGACATGGACAAAGAGCGGCGTGAGGTTACTCAGCGTCCCGGATTCCATCCCTACAAAGTTACTCACTGCAACCGCACATCGTTGGAAATTTCCAGGAAGCACTGAGCAGATACCCGCGTATTCGGCTGTGCCGCCGTGACTGCCTGAGGCATGTTCGGTGTCATCGGTACTAATCCAGAAAGGCAACGCCGTCGTAGTAGAACTCGTCGCATAGGTGCCGTCATCAGATGTAGAGCTTTCAACCAATATGCCTTGGGTCTTTGCCTTGTATGGTGGACGCTTCTCTTCCCAAACATTTTCTATTCCATTAACGATAGGATCCCAAAACTCTGGTGTACCCAATTCAGATGGATCCGCTGTTTCATGAAATAACGCCAACGCGCGATAGCTGCGCGATCTTCCTTCCAGCTTGACCGTGACCTGATACGAAGCGAACGTTTTGATGTCGTAATACCGCGCGGCTTCGAAGTGAAAGACGTCGGCGATCGTCCACGCCGGATCGATTACGGATGCATACTGACCATGCTCCCACTCGGCCGCGAACGTAGCTTCCTGTGGTCCACCGTCGAGTGAGTGACCGCCACGCGTCAGTGACACGACATCACCGGCCCGCAGCGTGACCATCTCCGCATATGGTTTCGTGAGAATTTCCGAAATATTCCCCGAGCGAAAATCACTAAGCTGAAACGTCAGACTCGCATCCGAACGAATAGGTCTGCCGGTGATTTCGTTCTCAAATACGTGAGCGGCGGCGTTGTAAATTTCGAGTTTTCTGTAAGTCTCGCGAATGACTTTTTCCTGTGCCGCACCGAAGCGCCCCTGAGCGTCTGCCGGTCCAGGAGAAAAGAGCAATGAGATAAAGGCTATACAAGCTAACAGTTTCATGTGAGGGATCTCCTAATTTGTTGACGTCCGTTTTTGATTGGCGCGTTGAGCCAGCTCCTGCTCGATGATTCTTTGAAAATCGGCAAAGCTGACTGCGCCTTTGATCAGTTTTCCATTAACGATAAAACTCGGTGTGCTATCGATTCGGTACAGTTTCGCAGCTTCAAGATCCTTGACGATTGCTAATCGCGACTGCTCCGAGTTGAGACACTCCTGAAACTTCGGCAATCCAAGACCGAGATCTGAAGCTATCTTTTCGAAAACGGGAGGTGACAAGTTTCCCGATGCAAAAAGGGCGTCGTGAAACTGCCAGAATCGATCCTGCTCGGCCGCACAGTAGGCTGCGCGTGCGGCAGGCAACGAGTTTCGATGACCTTCCAACGGCAGGTGTTTGAATACCAGCCGTACGTCCTTTCCGTAGGCCTCGATAACCTGCTTCAGCACTGGCTGCACCTGATTACAGAACGGGCACTCGAAGTCAGAAAACTCGACCATAGTGACAAGAGGATTCGTTGCTCCCTTCACTGGCGAGACGCCATCGTCGAGCTCCGAAATAAACACAGGTGGTGAGAGGTTCATCGTGACGGTCCATTTCTTTCGCAACGCCTCCAGTCCCGCGCGGTAATGCTTCATCCGTGCCTGGTTCTCCAGATCAAGACGCAATCTTTCTCGAGCCTCGTCAGGACTCATCGCCGCGAAGAACGATGCATTCTGCTTGTATGCTTCTTCCACTTGCGCCTGCGTGACGTTGATCTCCCCGGTGGTTAATTGCTTGCGAAGCTCTGCGATCGACATGCGTTGCGCGGCCGCCTCGCTCTCGAGAATCTTTGTTGTAACAAGATTCTCCAACGCCGCTTTGCGAATCGCATAGAGCTGCTGCTGGAGTGGATAAATTCGCGCAGCGATCGACTCGTCTACTTCCTTCTGCGTGATCGCGATTGTGTTGACTCTCGCAAGAACGGTCTCAGGCGTTTGGCTGAGAGCCGTCGCGCTGAGCAACAAAACCGCGACACAGCAGATGATCGACCGCACTTCAAGTGAGGAATGGAAAAACATTTTTTGTGACTCCGTTTGTGAGTTATCGAATTTGGTGGGTGAGCGGAATCTATTCTGATTTGAAAGCGTAGTCAACGGCTGTTTCTTGTCGAAAACGGCTAAATTTCGTCGAAAGTGGCTAATGTCTATTTTTTTCGGATTTCTTTTTTCGTCGCCGGCGTCGTTTCGCACGGCGGCCAATCGATCTGCGATAGGCTGTCGGTGTCATGCCATAAACGCTTTTGAAATCGCTCACGAAGTGAGTGTTGGAAGCGATGCCCACCTGCTTCAGTATTTGCTTGATCGACAGGAACGTGGTTCTGAGCATCTTCTCGGCTCTTCGGATGCGATAGTCTTTCAGGTACTGAGCCGGACTGATTCCAGTTTCCTGTTTGAACAGATGGCGAAAGCGCGATGATGAGAGATTTACCAGTTTGGCCAGACCCGGAATGTCCCACGCGACGGCAGTTTGAGTTTTTATTTTTGAGATGACGAGTTCGATTCTTCGATCCATAGTGATGAGGCCCAGAAACGAAGTGCGCGTGAGAGTACCTGTTAAAGATTCGTTTGTCTAGTATGCTAGTATGAACAGGCATTTCGGGCTGATTACTTCCTAAACCAGGAGAAAGAGATGGGTGATGATCTGAGAACAGACCGCGAGCTGTCTTTGGATTTCTTGCGTGTAACCGAAGCCGCGGCGATAGCGGCAGCAAGAACGATGGGCCAGGGTGATCGAAAGTTTTCCGATCACGTGGCTGTCGAGGCGATGCGGGAAGTAATGGACACGGTGCCCATGCGCGGGCGTGTGGTGATTGGCGAAGGCGAACGTGATGAAGCGCCGATGCTTTACATCGGTGAGGAAGTCGGAGGCGGTTTTGGCGTCGGCGAGGAGATTGCCGAGTCGTGTCCTGAGGTTGACATCGCCGTTGATCCACTCGAGGGTACGAATCTTTGTGCACTCGGAGCTAACAACGCGATCGCGGTGCTAGCTGCCGCTGAGCGTGGCGGCTTGCTCAATGCGCCCGACATTTACATGGACAAGATCGTCGTTGGACCATCTTCGCGTGGTGTTGTTGATATTGACGCGCCGGTGAAAGACAACCTCAAGAACATCGCACGGCGGCTCGGCCGCGACATTGAAGATTTGACGGTGATCGTGCTCGAACGTTCACGTCACACGAAGCTGATTGGAGATGTCAGAGCTGCGGGCGCTCGCATTCGTTTGATCTCTGACGGCGACCTCTCGGCTGGTATTTCGGCGGCTGTTGCGGGAACGAATATTCATGCGCTGATGGGAATCGGCGGTGCGCCGGAGGGTGTGATCACTGCGGCAGCAATGAAGTGTTTGAACGGTGAGATACAGGCGCGGCTTGTGTTTGATGCGGAGCGGCTCGGTGTTGACAAGAATAAGGTGCCAGCGAGGGAGGAAGTGCTCGACCGGCTGGCGACGATGGGGATCAAGGATCCCAACAAGGTTTATGACACGGACGATCTGGCGCCTGGAAAGAAGATCATCTTTGCTGCGACTGGCGTGACTGATGGTGCGTTGCTAAAGGGTGTGCGGTTCTTTGGCTCCGGGAAGCGGACGCATTCGGTAGTGATGACGACCGAGTCGCGACATATTCGGTTTGTGGACACCTTGCATATCGAAGGCGGACCAGACACGGTGATCCGCTTTTAGCCGCAAAAAGGCACAAAAAGCACAAAATGAAAGCATATGTGCCGCAGGTGGTGCCGAGTCGCAGGACGCTCGTCTTTTGGTTGATTAGTGCGGTCGTAGTGTTGCTGCTGGTTTCGCTGATCGTGGTGGCGCCGGTTGCGGCGGCCGGTGGGCATACTGATGTGGCGCAGGGGATCTATCGTGCGTTCGGCACGTTCTGTCATCAGCGTCCGGAGCGCTCATTTTTTGTCGATGGGCATAAGTTCGCCGTCTGCTCGCGCTGCACTGGACTGTACGCAGGATTCGCCTTCATGCTGTTGATCTATCCGCTGATTCGTTCACTCAAAAATGCCACGACTCCTCCGCTGATCTTCCTGATACTCGCCGCGATTCCGCTTGCAATCGACTTCAGCCTCACTTTTTTCGGCATTTGGGAAAACACCCACACGTCACGCTTGCTGACAGGGGCACTGTTGGGAAGCGCGACAGTGTTCTATGTAATGCCGGGAATAATTGAGCTCAGCACGCGATCTAAAGCCGCGCGACTCGCACCTGTAACATTTACACTCGCATCGCCCGAGAGCATCGCCTCTGCGCCCAGTGACTACAGCGCGCCTGAGCGCAGGATTTGAAACCATGGCGCGGCTTCGCAATGTTCGCTGCCATGCGGTAGAATCAGGCGCTTTCGGAAGTGCCGTAATTCATGATTTTGCAGTCTCCAGCACCGACGCCATGGCCCACCCCGTTGGGGCCACCGCCCCAGGCTCTGTTTGAGCAGTACTTCCACGACCTAGTCAACAAAACCTGGGGAAATATCAGCCCGCTCTACAAGCTCGACACGTTCGACTGGATCATCCTGATTGTCTATTTTGCGATTCTCGGGACACTCGCGATTTATGGCGCCTATCGCATCAAACAGGTGATCGATTTCTGGCGCTATCGCAAATTCATCCCACACCCCGGCGCAACATTTACCGAAGAAGAGCTGCCGCGAATCACCGTTCAGCTTCCACTTTTCAACGAGCTGTACGTCGTCGATCGCCTGCTCAAAGCTGTCACTGCGATCGACTACCCGCCCGAGAAGCTGGAGATTCAAGTCCTCGACGATTCAACCGACGAAACAGCGAGAGTCGCAGAAGTGGTCGTCGCAAAGTATGCAGCGCAGGGTTTCGACATCCACTACATCCACCGCGACGAGCGAACCGGATTCAAAGCCGGCGCACTCGAGAACGGAAACAAATCCGCGAAGGGCGAGTTGCTCGCGATCTTCGACGCCGACTTCGTTCCGAAGCCCGACTGTCTGCGCAAACTCGTAGACTTCTTTACCGATCCGATGGTTGGCTGCGCGCAGATGCGCTGGTCGCATATTAACGGTCAGTACAATCTGCTGACGCGCCTCCAGACGATCATGCTTGACGGCCACTTCGTCGTCGAACAGACCACACGCAATCGCACCGGTGGCTTTTTCAACTTCAACGGCACTGCCGGTATCTGGCGTCGACGGGCCATCGAGATGAGCGGTGGCTGGCAGCACGACACGCTTACTGAAGACACTGACTTGAGCTTCCGCGCGCAATTGATGGGCTGGAAGTTTGTTTACCTGCTCGACGAAGAAGCGCCGGCGGAGATTCCGGTTGAGATCAACGCCTTCAAAGCGCAACAGCGACGCTGGGCCAAGGGTGTCATGCAGGTCGGATTGAAACTTTACCCGCGCATCTGGCTGGCGCCGCTGCCGTTTCGCGTGAAGCTGGAAATGTTCTTCCGCTTGACGGGAAATATCAGTTACCCGCTGATGATCGTCGCGAGCTTTTTACAGTTTCCACTGTTGCTGGTGCGTTACAACCAGCCGTTCTATCACCTGATGGTCCTGGACCTGCCGCTGCTGTTTTTCTCTTCGATTTCGGTGGTGCTGTTTTACGGTTCGGCGGTCTGGTATCTCGACGAGAAACGCGCGCCACGATTGTTGCACCTGCCGCTGGTGATGGGTCTCGGTATCGGCCTCGCGTTTTCCAACGCACGTGCGGTATTGGAAGCGTTACTAGGTGTGAAATCGGAGTTTGTGAGAACGCCGAAGTATCGCGTTGAAGAAACTAAGGACGCCACCTGGAAGCGCAAGAAATACAGACGCAAACGCGGTCTGCTGCCGCTGCTCGAGTTGAGTTTTGCTGTTTACTTTCTCCTCGCAATCGCTTATTCGGCGCGTCTTCACATGTGGGGAACGATCCCGTTTCTGCTGCTGTTCTTTTTTGGTTTCGGCTACATGGGTGTGATGAGCCTCTTGCAGACTGCGAGTGGTAAACGAATCGCTGCCCTGTGGCGCCCCTTAAAAACTTAACCGCAGATTTTCGCGGCTGAATTCTGTTCCAAAGGAAAAAATCATGTTATTTAGAGTCCCCCTACTAGTTACTCTTGTCCTGTCTGTCTCGTTAGTCGTTTTAGCTCAATCACAAGCAAACACCGGAAACATCGAAGGCCGCGTCACTGACCCTAACAGTGCTTCGGTCGTCAACGTAACCGTCACTGCAACCAATCTGGCCACGGGCCTGCAAAAGACTGCTCAGACAAACGATGAAGGCGTCTATCGCATCGTCTTTCTTCCGCCCGGCGCTTACAAAGTTGAGACAAGCGGCGTGCAGGGATTTGTCCCGGCAACTTTCACGAACGTCATCGTAACGGTCGGTGGCCAAACGCCGCTCGACATCCAGTTGTCAGTGGGTAACACAACAGTGGCGATGGTTGATGTTTCTGCTGAGGGTCAGGTTGTAGAAACAAGCCGCACTTCGATCTCTTCAGTCGTCAACGAGCGCGCTATTCAAAATCTGCCGGTCAACGGTCGTAACTTCCTCGACTTCGCCACACTCACACCAAGCGTCGTGCGCGATCCGACGCGACAGGGCGACCTTGCAGTCGGTGGTCAGAAAGGCACTCTCAACAGTCTACAGGTAGACGGCGCCGACAATAACAACACGTTCTTTGGGCAGTCGATCGGCCGCACCGGCACACGCCCGCCTTACCAGTTTTCAGAAGAATCCGTGCAGGAATTTCAAGTGAATCAAAACGGGTTCTCGGCTGAGTTTGGCCGCGCCGGTGGCGCCGTAATCAACGTGGTCACCAAGTCAGGAACAAACGATTGGCACGGCACCGCGTTTGAATTCTTCCGCGATGAATCACTGAACTCCAACACGCCGATACTGACTGCGCGCGGTGCGAAGCGTCCGAAGTCGCAAATCAACCAGTTTGGCGGCACTTTTGGTGGTCCAATCAAGCGGGACCGCGCGTTCTTCTTCTTCGCGTACGACGGGCAGCGCTCAAACATTCCAAACGTTGTCGACGCGCCAAACTTCTTCGCGCAGCCTTTGAGCATTCAGAACAAATTGGCTCCGTTCATGCAGACGTACCAGATCGGGCGCGACCAGAACGTGTTCATGGTCAAGTCTGACATCAGACTGAACAATGCAAACCAGCTCGTGCTGCGGTTCAATCAGCAGAACTTCACCGGCAACAACAACGAGAACAGTGGTCCACTGAGCGTCGAGGAACACTCCGGCAACAGCATCGCGAAGACGACCACTTTTTCAGGCTCTTTGATCTCGACGTTGACGCCGGTGCTGATCAACGATTTTCGTTTCCAGTTTGGCCGCGACCGCGAGCCAGGCGAGGCGAACAGTGATGTTACTGAGGCGCGTATTCAGACGGGCGGCGGCTTTCTACAGTTAGGCCGAAACAATTTCAGTCCACGCGAAACGACTATCAAGCGCGTGCAATTCATTGACGTGGTGAGTTACACGCACGGCAGTCATAGCCTGAAGTTTGGCGCCGATCTGAATTTCGATCGCATTTTCAACTTCTTCCCGGGCTTGTTCACCGGCCAGTTTACTTT
Organism: Pyrinomonadaceae bacterium; assembly: GCA_036377375.1. Taxonomy (GTDB): domain Bacteria; phylum Acidobacteriota; class Blastocatellia; order Pyrinomonadales; family Pyrinomonadaceae; genus PSRF01. The sequence continues at coordinate 1,243 of DASUYO010000245.1, read as the reverse complement.
CAACTCGTACGCGTTGTTTGCGTCGAACACGCCCGCATCGTTCACGCAGAACTTTGCCGGTGCCAACACAACAGGAGGCACCACGCATCCTGACATGAACGAACTGGGCCTGTTTGTTCAGGACGACTGGCGCGTGAGCGCAAAGCTCACGCTGAATCTGGGTTTGCGTTACGACCTGCAAGACGTCGCGGATCCGAAGGTGAACAATCCGAGCGTTGCACTCGCGGCGGTCGGCTTGAGCACGACGACGCCGGTGCGCGACCGCAATAACTTTGGTCCACGTTTTGGTTTCAGCTATGGCTTCAATGAGAAGACGGTGCTGCGTGGTGGTTACGGAATTTTCTTTGGACGCACACCGGCGATCATGGTTGGGACGGCGCATTCGCAAAACGGAATCCAGGTTACGGGCGTGAGCTTGAATTGCACGCTGGTGCCGAATCCGTGTCCGATTTATCCAAACATCTTCAGCGCTCCGCCTTCTGCCGGTGGTGTGAATCCGAGTCTTTACTTGTTCGCAAAAGACTACGCGCAGCCTTACGTTCAGCAGGGACGTCTCGGCGTCGAGCGGGAGTTGTTTGCGAACACGAGTTTGTCTGTCAGTTATCTCTACTTCCGCGGCGTGCACCTCAGTCGGACGCGCGACATTAATCTCGGCACGCCGGTGCCAACGACCGTATTCGATCCGGCGGGCCAGAATTTTGTTGTGTTGCGCCATCCGGCGGCGCGGCCGATCCCGGGATTCGCGAGAATCAGTTTGTTTGAGAGCACGGCCGATTCACGTTACAACGCACTCGCGATGGAGTTGAAGCGTCGCTTCACACGCGGGTTCCAGTTTATCGCGGCTTACACGTTTTCTGACACGAGCGACAGCCGCCCGGACCAGACGATGGTTGTCGTGGGCGCTGACGATGCCAAGGGGCTTCAAAATAATCTCGATATCCGATCGGATTGGGGTCGGAGCGATCTCGATATTCGGAATCGTTTCGTGTTGAGTCCGGTTTACGAGATCGGCGTGGTCCAGAAGGACAACGCGTTTGCGAAGCACGTGCTGAGCAATTGGACTTTCTCGGGAATCATCACCTTGCAATCGGGCTTTGCGTACTCGGCTTTGATTGCAGGCGATGCAAATCGCGACGGGAATCCGAGCACGGATCGCGTACCTGGAACCAGGCGCAATGGTTACACATCCCCGCGGATTATTGTCTTCGACACGCGTGTGACGAAGGCGTTCAAGTTTGGCGAG
>DASUYO010000244.1:0-4871 GCA_036377375.1 Pyrinomonadaceae bacterium | reverse complement strand
ATCGGAAGAACCACATCCCGCACGTGAATCCCGGCTTCTGGGAAAAGTTCTACTTCCGGCCCGGCAATCTCGGCTATCCTTGCTTCGACACTGCCTTCGCGCGCATCGGCGTGTACATCTGTTACGACCGCCATTTTCCGGAAGGCGCGCGCGCACTCGGCTTGAACGGCGCTGAGATCGTCTTCAATCCATCCGCGACCGTCGCGGGCTTGTCAGAATATTTGTGGCGTCTCGAACAACCGGCACACGCAGTTGCGAATGGTTACTTCATCGGCGCGATCAATCGCATCGGTCACGAGCAACCGTGGGACATCGGTGAGTTTTATGGACAGAGTTACTTCTGCGATCCGCGCGGGCAGTTTGTAGCCGAAGCGCCGCGTGATAAAGACGCGCTCGTCGTCGCCGATCTCGATCTCGACAAGATTCGCGAAGTGCGCAACACGTGGCAATTCTTCCGCGACCGCCGCCCCGATACGTACGGCGCTCTAGTGGCGGATTAAAGTTTATTCAAGGAGTTTACCCATGGATCTATCGATCACAGTCAATGGCATGAAGTTTCCCAACCCGTTCGTGCTCGGCTCAGGACCACCGGGAACGAATGCTCGCGTGCTCGCGAAGTCATATGACGCGGGCTGGGGTGGCGCTGTCGCGAAAACTGTCAGCCTCGAATCTGCGAAGGTCGTGAATGTTGTGCCGCGTTACGGAAAACTCCGCTCACGATCGACCGGCGAAGTCATCGGTTTCGAAAACATCGAGTTGATCTCCGATCGACCAATCGACGTCTGGCTCGATGAGTTTCGACAGGTCAAGAAGGAGTATCCGAACCATATTCTGATCGCCTCGATCATGGAGGAGTATGAGAAGAGTCGTTGGCAGGAGTTGACGCGCATGGTCCAGGACACTGGCGTCGATGGCTTTGAGCTCAACTTCTCCTGTCCGCACGGGATGACTGAGCGCAAGATGGGTTCAGAGATGGGCGAGCATCCGGATCTCACTGAAGAGGTGACGAGCTGGGTAACGGAGGTTGCAAAGGTTCCGGTCTGGGCCAAGATGACGCCGAACATCACGAACATCCGCGAGCCTGCGATGGCTGCGGTACGCGGTGGCGCCACTGGTATTTCGGCGATCAATACGATCTTGTCAGTGATTGGAGTTGATTTGGATACGCTGCGGCCGATGCCGACGGTTGAAGGTCATTGTGTTCCCGGTGGTTATTCGGCACAGGCGGTGAGACCGATTGCTCTGCGAATGGTCAGTCAACTCGCGCTGGCGATTCCAGAGGATGTTTCGATCAGCGGTATCGGCGGCATCGAGACTTCGCACGACGCGCTCGAATTCATGTTGCTGGGGGCTTCGACGGTGCAGATATGCACCGGCGTGATGCTTCAGGGCGTGAAGATGGTGGACGAGCTCAAGGAAGGCGTTGAGAAGTTCATGGTTGATAAAGGCTTCAACTCGGTTCAGGAGATCGTTGGGAAGAGCCTTCCCTACTTCTCGACACACATGGAACTCGTGCAGCGAATGAAAGCCGCGAAGCGATCGAAAGCCGGCGAAACGAGCCGTGATAACGAGTGGGCGCAGAAGGATATTACAGAGAAGACCGCTGAGTTGACGTCTAATTAGGCCGCAGATGAACGCTGATAAACGCAGATCAGATCTGCGTTAATCGGCGTTCATCTGCGGCTAAGAAAATTCGGCGAGGAGGGGGGCGTGATCGGAGGGCCTTTCCCACGTGCGTGGCTCGAGATCGATCCACGCGCGCACGCTCCTCGGAACAAGCGGCTCGCTGATCCAGATGTGATCGATTCGCAACCCCAGGTTCCGACGAAACGCACCGGCACGGTAATCCCACCACGTGAACTTCCCGCCAGCCTCCTCATGCAACCGAAATGCGTCCGTGAATCCCCAGTCTTTGATACGCTGCAACGCCGCGCGCTCACCTTCGCTGAACATGATGCGCCCCTGCCACAGTCGCACATCGTGTACGTCGCGCTCTTCAGGTGCGACATTGAAGTCGCCACATAACAACACCGGCGTCGTCGGGTCGTAATGCGTCGCGAAGAAGTCGTGTAGCCGCTGCATCCACGCAAGCTTGAACTCGTATTTCTCCGATCCAACTGCCTGCCCATTTGGAATGTAGACATTAACGATATTGATGCCGTTCACAGTTGTCGTGATTAGTCGCGACTGCGCGCTTTCATCGTCGTCGGGATAGCCGCGGTGTCTGGTGTCGCATGATTCACGCGTGAGGATCGCGACTCCGTTGTACGACTGCTGGCCAAACAGTTGGCACTGATAACCACGTTCCTGAAAAATCAGTGTGGGAAACTTGTCGTCTGTGCACTTTGTTTCCTGCATGCAGACGACATCGGGTTTGACCGCATCGAGCCAGCGCATCACATGCGGCATGCGTGCGAGGATTGAGTTTACGTTCCACGTTGCGATGAGCATTAGATCGATAAAAGCAGGCCGCCGATCAGAGCACCCCGACGAGCGATGTCATCGGCTTCGATATGTTCGTGCACGGCATGAGCGCCATCGCCGCTGATTCCCAGTCCATCGAGCACGGGAATTCCCATCGCCGCCAGAAAGTTGCCGTCAGACGCGCCGCCGACTTGTGCCTCTCCGAGCTCGAACCCGAGCTCCGCCGCGATTGTTCGCGCCTTTTCAAACAGTTGGACCACAGCAGCAGTGCGCTCCATTGGCGGACGATTGATGCCGCCGGAGACGAAAACTCTTGTTCGTTCGTCAACCGGTTTCAAGTTGGCAAGGATTCGCTCGATCTCCTGCGACTCCGCTTCAGTCGAAAAGCGCACGTCGATCTCACCCTGCGCCTCGGCAGCGACCACATTTGATCGCGTGCCCCCGTGGACCACACCTACATTCAAAGTAATGCCGGAGCCGGAGAGATTGAGCGCGTGAAGCTGCTCGGTCTGTCGTGCTAACTCCAGAATCGCGCTGGCGCCTTTTTCGGGTTCGAGTCCCGCGTGTGCTGCTTTTCCTTCAACTCGAATCGCAAAAATTCCCGTTCCCTTGCGACTGGTTTTTACTCGCCCTCCGGATGCAGGCGGCTCCATCACAAACGCGCAACGCGTCGGTTGCGAACGTGCGACCGTCTCCAGCAGCGGCCATCCAGACAAACTGCCGACCTCTTCGTCGCAAGTCAGAGCGAGCGTCACTCCAAATGCGGGTGTTGCTTGCAAATTCACTAATGTGCGCAACACTTGGATTGCGAGTGCGCAGTTGGCTTTCATATCGAAGATTCCCGGGCCGTAAATTTTTCCTGAGTCACGTCGCCACGGGCGCTCAAGCAAAGAGCCGCGCGAGTGAACCGTGTCTGTATGGCCCACCAGCAGAATCTGTCCTGCACTACTCTGTTTTTGAAAGGCTCTGACAACGAGATGCTGACCGAAGTCGGGAACGTCAACACGATCGATTGCAGCGACACACGCGAGACCATCCGCAGCCTGAACCAGCAAATCAACGGCCGCACGGCTGCCTTCCGGATCACCTGAAGGCGATTCGACTTCAACCAGTGCCTGGATAAACGCCTCGACTTCAGCCTGCCTGTGTTGCAGGTCAACGAGAATCCGGCGCGCGATTGAATCGGAGGCAGTCATTCCACTAGTCATTTCACCGGAATTTAAGCTTAGTTCTGAGTTCAACCTTTAGGTTGTCCCGACAGAACAAGCTAAAGCTTGAACTCTGAACTAAGCTTGAGCCGGGTGGACCATACGTCTTATTTGATCGTCTCTTTGCGGACTGTCAACGCGTCGATACGTGGCAAGTTAACCGCGAAGCCGATGCCGGGCGCATCCGGCGCTTTGATTGTGCCGCGCTCGCTAACTGTTACCGGCGGATCGATGATGTCTTCTTCCCAATACCGAGCACTCGCGGACACGTCACCGGGTAACGTGAATCCCGCGAGTGTCGACATCGCGATGTTGTGCGCGCGTCCAATTCCCGATTCGAGCATGCCGCCGCACCAGATCGGAATCTCGTTATCGCACGCTACCCGCTCGATCCGCTTTGCTTCCTTATGACCGCCGACGCGGCCGAGTTTGACGTTAATAATCCTGCACGACTCGAGCGCGATCGCGTGACTCGCATCTTCCGGCGAGCGGATTGACTCGTCCAGACAAACGGGAGTCTGAATCTGTCTTTGGAGCACCGCGTGATCGAAGATGTCGTCGTATGCGAGTGGCTGCTCCAGCATCATGAGATTGAACTGGTCCAACTGTTTGAACAGCGGTACGTCGGAGAGTTTGTATGCTGAATTCGCATCACCCATCAGACGAATATCGGGAAACTCTTTGCGCACGCGCTCGATAATCTTTAGATCCCAACCCGGTTTGATCTTGATCTTGATGCGCTGGTAACCGGCGTCAACCTCTGTACGAATCTTTTCCAGCAACTCCTCGGGCGTGTCCTGAATGCCGATCGAGACTCCGCACGCTATCTCCGAACGAGTGCCGCCGAGATGTTTCCACAGTGGAACGCCCGCTTTCTTCGCTTCGAGATCCCAACATGCAGTTTCAAGCGTGGCTTTGGCCATGCGATTCCCACGCACGGCGTTCAACAGCTTAAATACATGAGCGGCGCTCTCGATCTGCTGACCGAGAAGCATTGGGCCGAGAAATTCAGCCAGGGTCGTCCACGCTGTTTCTGTCCATTCTTCGCTGTAAAACGGCCCCTCGCCGCAAGTGCATTCGCCCCAGCCTTCGGCGCCGTTCGCGTCCGTGAGGCGTGCGAGGATGATGCTGCGTTCAGTAGTGCGACCGAAGCTGGTTTCGAAAAAGTGGACGAGAGGCAGGCGAATCTCGCGCAGTTCAATCGACTGAATAAGCAAAGTAAGAAGGTGTTCCTCCGTG
>DASUYO010000243.1:0-11401 GCA_036377375.1 Pyrinomonadaceae bacterium | reverse complement strand
TTATCAACTTTGGCATCTTTGCCGAGTGTGTGATGGTCCACGTCCATTGAGATCGTCGAATTCTCAAGCAGCAGTTTGTCATTGACGCGAACGTCGTAATTGATCCGTTTGTCGATGCGTACTGTGACGTGAATTCTATTGTCAGGGGAGTGAAGTTCGTGAGACGTTACGGCTGACACAGAATGCGAATTTGAAAGAGAGAATAAGATCGTCGCGATCGCAAGGGGGAGTTTTACGCGCATATGCAGCAAGGTTGTAGCACGACTTCTGAGGCAAGCCAATCCTACACAGAAGGTGGAATGAGCTAATGAAAGTGGCTTTTGGATTGAAGACGCATTCTGGCTGGGCAGTACTGGTGGTACTGGGTAAACAGCAGGACGAGTTGACGGTTGTAGATCGACGGCGTATTGAGCTTGCAGAGAAGGCATGGGCCAAACAGCCTTATCATGCTGCCGAACGATTAGAACGCCAGGCGGCGCGCGATCTGGTTGACCGTGGCATCCGGGCAGCTCACGATCTGGCGCTAAGCGAAATGAAAGCGGCAATCAAACGTGAACGCAACCGCAAAAACGAGGTCGCTGGTTGCTCGGTTCTCGTCGGGACTCCCATGCCTGATTGGAATACTGACGAGATTCTTGCTGTTCACTTTCGCATGCATAAAGCTGAAGGCACACTTTTCCAAAACGTACTGGTGCGTGCGGCCGAAAAATGTAAATTGAAGACGCTTCCAGTGCTCGAAAAAGCGTTGATGGCGCATGCGTCCGATCAAGTCGTGCAGAAGATTGCCGGCCTCGGAAAATCAGTCGGAGCGCCGTGGGGCAAAGATCAGAAGGACGCCGCGCTTGCTGCGCTCATGGTCCTTTAATAAAGTCTATGACCATCTTTATGGCGGCAGACTTTTGAGACACAGATGAACAGAGCTAGGGCCCGCGCGATCAGTCTCACTGAAAAGGCCAAACGGCCTCGTGAACCGCTCTGGCCTCCGCTTGTCGCAATGCTGGCCATCGGAGGTCTATACGCATCGTTGCCACTCAGCCTGCAAGGAGGAGCGCCGCGCTGGCTCCTTGTCGCGATAGTCGCAGGTCTGCTCGTGCCGATATTTATCTCACACCAATTCGGCAACCATTCAGTAGGTCAATTCCTGGGTTACGTCCTCAACGCCATCGTGACCGCGGCCATGATCTTTTCGGTCGTCTTGCTCCTTATGGACGTAACGGAACATCAGATCACACCACAGCGACTGTTACGCTCTGCCGCTGCACTTTGGGTTTCCAACTTTCTTGTGTTCGCCTCATGGTATTGGCGCCTGGACGGAGGTGGGCCACACCAACGCGCGCAGACGCGCGGCCATACTGATGGCGCGTTTTTGTTTCCGCAGATGACCATGCACCCTGAGGCAAAGATTGCCGCAGGTGAACACGATTGGGAACCGAATTTCATCGATTACCTCTTCCTGGCATTCAACACCAGCACCGCGTTCTCACCGACCGACGTCCCTGTCCTGTCTCGCTGGGCAAAAATTCTGATGATGGTTCAAGCCATGATTTCGCTGCTGGTAATTGCGCTGTTGGCTGGTCGTGCGGTGAACATTCTGTGATCCTGTTATCGCTTCTCCTCGAAACCTTAGATTCCGCAGCCGCGTATCTTAAATAATTTTCGGATCGATCGCGCAATCGAAGGAGGAGGACGCGCATGAAGGCAGTCGTGTATCACGAATTCGGGCCAGCAGATGTTCTCAAGTGTGAAGATGTTCCGAAACCTGCGCCGAAAGAAAATGAAGTTCTGATCAAAGTACGCGCTGCGTCCATCAATCCGCTCGACTGGCGGATGATGAAAGGCGAGCCTCGCTTTGTTCGACTAATAGCCCGGCTGTGGAGAATGACCGGACGTATGGGTGTTGACGTGGCCGGCGAGGTTGAAGCGATTGGGCCAAACGTGAAGGCGTTCAAACCTGGCGACAAAGTATTTGGGACTTGCAGAGGAGCGTTTGCCGACTACGCATGCACGCCTGAATCAAAGGTAGCTCCGATTCCGGACAAGGTCACGTTCGAACAAGCGGCGTCCGTTAACGTCGCCGGCCTGAGTGCGTTGCAAGGCCTGCGCGACAGAGCGCGAATTCAACGTGGAGAAAAGGTGCTGATCAACGGTGCCGCCGGCGGCGTTGGCACCTTCGCAGTGCAGATCGCGAAGACGTTGGGCGCAGAGGTGACCGGCGTATGCAGTACGAGAAACGTGGAGATGGTGAAATCAATTGGCGCCAATGCAGTCATTGATTACACGAAAGAAGATTTTAGTAAACTGGGCAAGTGTTATGACGTGATCTTCGACTGCATCGGGAATAAGTCGCACTCCGAGTGCCGGCGAGTGCTGAATCCGAAAGGGCGACTGATCCTCGTGGGGGCGCCTCACGATCCGAAGCTGATTGATATTGTAGCTCCTTTGATTAAGGCGGTTCTTTCATCGCCGTTCATGAGTCGAAAGGTGCTTCCGTTTATTGGGAAGGCGAATAAAGAGGATCTCAGCTTTATCGCGGAGCTCATTGCGACAGGAAAAATAACGCCTGTGATCGATCGGTGTTACAGCTTCAACGAAGCCGCCGATGCTGTTCGCTACGTGGAGAAAGGACACGCGCGAGGGAAAGTGCTGCTAGTGCCGGCGTAGATCCGTGTTATCCGTGGCTAACCTTTGCCACGGATTTCACGGATTTGGATGGATTCTCGTGCATGCGATCTAACTAGCGGCAAGAACCATGCTGGCAGCCGCATCTGATCTCCGAAACTCCCGTTTCCTCTGCATCCCGGCAATACTCGCTACAGTATTTGCTGTCTCTCGCAGCCGGACACTCGCAAACCCCATGTGCGCATTTTTCGTTCTCTGCCATATTGATACCCTGCTTTCTCGTTTTGATTGTCTCAATGCTAGGACTTGAGAGTCGGATGGTCAAATCTGTGTATTAGGAGAACCAATGAAGCTTCTTATCTTTATTGTGGCTGGAGTGATTGCCGCACTGGTGTTGCTGGTTGGTATTGTGGCGCTGATCGGCTCAAGATTGCCGAAGGCGCACGTTGCTTCGCGATCGATTTTCCTTCATAAGTCCCCACCGGATGTCTATGCCGTAGTGCGCGACTTTAAGTCAGCTCCGAAATGGCGTGCGGATGTAAAGCAGATTGAAGTCGACGCACAGCCTAATGGACCAGTTTACTTTAAAGAAGTAGGAAAGAATGGCACCGTCAACTATGAGCTGGTGGAAGACGTTCCCGCCCAGCGGATGGTGACGAGAATTCGCGATACAGACCTCGGTTATTCCGGTCAATGGACTTACGTGTTCGCATCGGAGAATGGCGGCACGCGCCTGACGATTCGAGAAGACGGTGAAGTGTCAAACGTGCTCTTTCGTTTCATGTCACGCTACGTCTTTGGACAAACGGCGACACTCGATTCCTATCTCAGCTCGCTGGCAAAGCACTTCGGTGAATGAGCTATTCGTTATCTAACAGCCTGGTAGTGTGTTCCGTGACGCTCGGTGGGCCGGCCAAGTCGTTTGTTCTTACTTGCTGACGGCCGACGCCAGGCATGGGGATGTTAGTTGCGGGAGGTAACGAACTGCGTGTTGTCTCGGATCTCAGTACTGATGTCGGAGCGGCTTGAATATTCAAGGGAGCAGTCTTGTCGCTGAACAGGCGCGCATAAAGCAGCCACACGAGCGACACAAAGAACACAACAAACGGAACAACCATTGGTTCGCCGTGGTTACTAATGAGACTCAGCACAAGACAGACCGGGAGGAGCACGCCACTGAAGAACATTAACTTCGTTGCCCGTCGCATTGCTTTGCGCCGCGGCGATTCAGAGGCCCATGCTTCATCTGCACGTGTTACAGGCAGACGTCCTTCAGCGAGCCACTCGGCCAGACCGCTCAGGGCGAGGCCACAACGGGAACAGAACCGCATCTCATCGGACATCTGTTGCTGACCGCAATTAGGACAATACATGACGCACTCGAGTAATGAGATTTTAGCGGAACCTACCACAGTACGGTAAGAGTTTACCTGATGTTCCCATTCCAGATCGTAAAAGTCTATTGCGCTTTTTGTGCTTCTTTGTGGCTCTTTGGTGTGGCGTTCAGAAAGAGTCACTGATCTATCTAATCACTGTGATCTTTGTAACGGGGTGAAGCTCCCACGCGGTGGCGCGCCAGTTGCCCGCATTGTGCGGCGCGATGTTCTCTGACTCTTCGGCGTGACCGGCATCGAAATATAGCCATCCCTCGAATTCACACCAGTGACCCACCAGTAGCCGTTGTAGTCGTTGCTCAGACCAATCGAAGTCCTGGCGGGTGGCCCAATCTTGCAGATTCGGCGTTACCTCGACCACGACCTGCTCGTTCTTCGCAGCATCTTTGCGGTTGGCAACGAGAATGTGAATGTCACGACGACACGGGTTGTAACAGTTTGTAGCTTCCGGACGCGCATACGCGACATCAATCACTTCACCTTGAATTCTAGCAGCACGGTCGGTGGACCAGCGATTACGATCGTCGCCTGGCTGAAGTAATTCATTGAGGGTGATGCGTGAATCAAAGTCAGTAGCTTGCGGAAGTGCAGTTCTGTTTTTTAGTCGATGAAGATGCCGGGCGTTTTGGGTGAGAGCAATCCCGGCATCCGGACAATTCAGCGCAAGCACCAGCCAAACCAGTACGAGAACAGCAACGACAATACCGGCAAAAATTAGCTTGCGCTTTTTGAGCCTTTTTGTGGCCAATCTAATGTCACTATGCAGCGCGGCGCACGCGCTCCGGCACGTTTTGTTTCACGGGCACTGCCGCTTTTACTTGACCCGACAACGCCGAGCGGATCTCGCGCCAGTGAATAGAGATGTCAGCAAACACCATCGATAAGGCCAAGCAGGACCAGATGATCGCCTGTACGATTTCGATTCCGAGCGTTTCCCAGCCAGTGACACCCATAACAAAACGCCCGGCAATGAATACCAGTGCGACGGCATAACTGCGCGTTGCCCACTGCCGATGGAGTGCGATCTTTCGTTTGAAAGCAAATAGAAAAGCGAGCAGAGTCGTGCCCATCAACATTGCTGCGTCCACTATGCCCAGAACAGTAAAGGAGCGCGGTGCGCCCATGCGTTCCTGATAATACTGAATGTACGCACCCAGCGGCGCGAGACCGAGCGCGCCCACGACGTAAAGCCGGCCCATGATGCGATGTGCCTTGGTGTAACGCTGTCGCAGCCGATCCGAAAACTGTAGCGGCGCAAAGAGCAAAACTATGGCGCCGAATATACCGTGGGGGAGTAACCACCATTTGAACGGTGCATAGTGTTGCCACGCCGGATGCGACGAGTCAACGAGAAACCGTTCGTTGTGATACATGACGTAAAGACTTGCAAGGGCTATTGCGGAGAAGACGACGTGTTTCGCCTTGATTTTCATCGGAGGGTTTCCTTCCTGGTACGGGACTTTTAGTAATCCTCACCTTCCGATCACTAACGCGCACTCCGACGGTATTTTGGCTCATCCGCAGATTTCTTTTGCGTAATCTGTGGCCAGACCTTGACACCCGCCCTTATTTAAATAAAATACGGACGTTCGTTTTTATAGGCGAATGCCCAAACTCAGTCCCAGCGCGATCGAAAAGAACAAAAACCGGATCGAGGAAGCGGCCAAGAAACTCTTCATCAAACAAGGCTTTCACGCCACCTCGATGCGCAACATTGCCGCCAGGGCAGGGACTTCGCTCGGCAACGTCTACAACTACTACCGGACCAAAGAAGACATCCTTGGTTCGATCATCGGCAAATATCAGACGATCATTGACGGCCGTTTACGCGCGATCTTTGACGAAATCGATGAGCCATTGAAACCCGAGTCGCTCGTCCGGTTCGGTCAGCAGATCAAGAAGATGGTGAACGATCATCACGACTTCTGGCTGCTGATGTACATCGATGTGCTCGAGTTTGAGAATCGTCACTTTCGCAAGATGTTTGAAGGGTTGGTTCACAACCTGCGACGTCGGTTCGCAACGCAATTTGCAGAGTTGAAGAGTTGTGGCGCTGTGCATCCCGATATAGATCCGGCAGTCGGTTTCACTGCCGTGTACATGCAGTTCTTCAACTACTTTCTGGTGGAGAAGTTGTTTGGCGGCAATCGCCATTTCGGCTTGACGGACGAGCAGGTAATCACGCAGTTGACCGGTATGTACTGTCGCGGCTTGTTGCAGAACCACGGAGCCGCAAAAAGTCAGAAAAAGCGCAAAACCTAAAGCCGATCATATTGAGCTTTTTGTGCCTTTTTGTGGTTCAGAACAAAAACGAACGTTCGTTGTTTTTCGCAGGAGAAAGATTATGTATAACTCGACACGAGTAGCTCTCAGTGCTCTCTTTATTATCCTATGCTTCATCTCCAGTGCTTTTGCCCAGGGCGGCACCGGACAATTGAGCGGCAGCGTTGTTGACGCCAATGGTGCTGTCGTGACTGGCGCAAGCGTAAAGCTGACCAGTCTTGTCAATGCTCAGGAGCGCGAAACCACCACCAACGACGCAGGCGATTTCGTATTTACGCTTTTGCCTGCCGGGGCCTACAAGCTTGAGATAACTGCCAGCGGATTTCGCACGGTCGTCGTCGACGAGGTGCGAATCAATGTCACGCAGACTACGACTCTGCCGGTACGCCTCGAAGCAGCAACTGTCTCCGGCATGGTGACAATCAATGCCGAGCCCCCACTCGTGCAACAGGAGACGTCGCAGGTCGGCCGTACCATCGAAGAGCAGACGATCAGGCAACTCCCGCTGCCGACGAGAAACTTCCAACAACTGCTGACGCTTTCTCCTGGCACTTCTTCGTCTGTCGCCAACAACACTGAGCTGGGACGCGGCGATGCGATCATCTCGGTTAATGGTCAGCGCACAACCAGTAACAACGTGCGCATCAACGGCATCGACGCGAACTCGATCGGCACCAACTCAACTCCGAACATCGCGGTGCCTGCTACCGACTCGATCCAGGAGTTCATCGTGCAAACAAGCCTGTACGATGCCTCGCAGGGACGTAACGCGGGCGGTAATGTCGAGGCGATTACGAAATCCGGTGAGAACGCTTTTCATGGCAATGCTTATTACTTCCTCCGCAACGACGCGCTGAACGCGAACGATTTCTTTCTCAACGCAGCAAGACGGCCGCGACCGACATTGAAGCGCAACCAGTTTGGCGGCACGCTCGGTGGCCCAATCGTTAAAGATCGCCTGTTCTTCTTTGGCTCGTATCAGGGCACACGCGAGCGCAACGGCGCCTCATTGAACAACAGCCTGATGTTTCCGTTTATTCCGCCGCAGTTGCGGGACAACAACCGTACCGCTGCCGGTTTGGCTGCTGCTTTTGGTTTACCGGTTGCGTCGATCAATCCGGTCATGGTTTCGATTCTCAACGCGAAATTGCCGAATGGGCAGTTTTTGATTCCGACGGCGGCAACGGCTAGCGGCCTGACTCCGATTTCCGGTCTGTCGCGCTTCACGGAAAATCAGTTCAATGCAAACTTTGACTTGCGTTTGAGCGACAAGCATACGATCAGCTCAAAGAATTTCTTCGCCAGCAATCCGACTTTCCAGGCGAACTACAACTTCGCCGGCCTCGGCAACGGCATTACACAACTGCCCGGCACCGGTGGTTCGCTGGATATCATTCAGGATCTCAACTCGATCACCGACACATACGTCTTCAGTCCCAATGTCGTTAATCAGGCTCGCTTCGGTTTTAGCCGCTTGCGAGTCACATCTGTTCCGGAAGAGCCGTTTAGGGCCGCGGACTTCGGTATCAACAGTCCGCTCAGAAATCTCTTTCCGGGAATGCCGACGTTGACGGTGACTGGTTTGTTTACTGTCGGCTCATCACCTTTCGCCGATCAATCTTCGCGCATCAATGCGTTCACGTATGGCGACACGCTGTCAGTGGTCCGAGGCAATCACCGCCTGCGCTTTGGCGGTGAATATCGTCGCTCGCAAGTCAACTTCTATTTCAACGCCTTCTCGCGGGGACAAGTTATCTTTTCGAGCTTCAACAACTTCCTGCTCGGCAATGGCGTGTCGATCATCGGTTCGGGCGTGTTTGACCGCGCGCTGCGCGTGAATGATTGGAGCGGCTTTGCTCAGGACGACTGGAAGGTCAACTCTCGCCTGACGTTGAACCTGGGCGTTCGCTATGATTTTTACGGTTATCCGGTTGACATTCACGGACGCCTCGTAAACTTTCTGCCGGATCAGTTTCGTGCGGGCACAACGGCCGCACCTGCTGGTCCACCGAATGGTTTTGTGCAGGCAGGCAACGGAACTCTTTCAGGCGTGCCGACAGTTGATGACACGCTTGTTCCAACTGACAAAAACAACTTCGCTCCACGCATCGGCTTTGCCTATCGCCTGAACGACTCGGGCTCGCTCGTCGCGCGTGGCGGCTACGGCATCTATTACGATCGCTTCTCGACTCGTTACGCGAATACGCAGTTGCTCAATTATCCGTATCTGGCATTAGCGGTCGGACTGCCCGGCATTCTGCGAACGATGGCGAATCCGTTTATTCCGGTGCCGCAGCCTGGGCAGTTTCCAGTGAATCCAACCATTCCTTCGCCGTTGGCGCCATTGGCGCCAGTTGTCGGCGTGCCGATCAGCGGTATCTTTATCGACCCGCAGCTCCGGACTCCTTATGTTCAGCAATACAACGCGAACGTCCAGTGGGAGTTTGCGAAAGACTTCTTGCTCGAAGCTGGATATGTCGGTTCGAAGGGCACGAAGCTGTTACAGGTCATCACGCTGAATCAGCCGGTTTACAATCGCGCTGCCAACGTGTTTGTTGCGCCATTCGGCACCGCGTTATCAACGCAGAAGAATGTTGCGGGCGGCATTCAGCAGGTGCAGTCGAGCTCTAATTCAAACTACAACTCGCTTCAGCTTAGCGTTACGAGGCGCTTCAGCCGCGGGTTACAGTTCTTGAGTGCTTACACGTTTGGCAAGTCGAAGGACTACTACTCGGGTGGTACGATCAACGAGTTGTTTGCAGTACCTGGCGATCAGTTCAACTGGAAGACCAACTATGGACCATCCGATTTCGATCGGCGCCATCGTTTTGTCACCAGCTTTATTTACGATCTGCCGAAACTCGTTTCGGAATCCAGCTCGGCACGAGTGCTACTCAACAACTGGCAGCTCAACGGTATCCTGACGTTGCAGACGGGAACTCCGTTTTCGATCGTCGACGTCGTCGGCAACAACATTATCCAGCGCGCAAACTTCGCGTCCGGATCTGCCACGATTCTGACGAATGGCAGCACGCAGTCGCGGCTGAATGCATATTTCAACACCGCTTCGTTTGCGCTCTCGAGACCGATTCTTGCGGGAACCAATTTGGGCACGCCAAACAACCCGACATTCGATCCCAACAACCCGTTTGGAAACACTCCGCGCAACTTCCTCTACGGTCCGGGACAGAAGAACATGGACTTTTCAGTGGTCAAGTTCATTCCGATCACGGAAACGGTGAAAGGTGAGTTTCGCACAGAGTTTTTCAACCTTTTCAACTGGGCCAACTTCGCAAATCCGAACAATAACATCGCTGTGCCGGCTACGTTTGGACGGATTACAGCAACAAGTGCCGGACCACGTGTGGTCCAGTTTGCATTCAAGGTGAGCTTCTAAACCCATCCGCAGATTACGCAGAATGAATCTGTGTAATCTGTGGATAACTAATGTTGTGCCTAAAATATCTGTAAATGGTCTACAGTTTTACTACGAGATCAAAGGTGGTGGAGCGCCGCTGGTTCTCATCCCGGGGTTCTCGGCCGGTCGCTGGATCTGGTTCAAGCAAACTGCCGAGCTGTCACGTAAGTTCCGTGTCATCAGCTTCGATCCGCGAGGCATATCTGCTTCGGACAAACCTGAAGGACCGCAAACCATCGGTTTGCTCGCAGACGACGTAGCGCATCTGTTACAGACCATCGATGTTAAAAGTGCGCACATCATCGGAGCCTCTTTTGGCGGCTTTATCGCGCAGGAGTTTGCCCTCAAATATCCATCGATGACACGAAAGCTGGTGCTTTGTTGCACCAGTTTTGGTGGACCAAATCACGTAGTTCCGACACCTGAAACGCTAATGGCACTCGCTTCAACGAAGGGACTCAATACTGAAGAGCGCATGCGTGCAAACCTGCTGATGGCGTTTACGCCGGAGTACGTGCAGACGCAAGTGGCTGAAGTTGATCGTATCGTTCACTTGCGCGCCGTAAATGAGGTGCCTGAGCATATCTATTTGAGTCAGTTCGAGGCGGCGAGGAATTTCGATACAGAGTCTCGCGTGGAACAAATCAGCAGCCCGACTCTCGTATTAAGCGGTGACGCCGACGTGATCGTGCCGGTGCAAAACTCTCGCAACCTTGCGGCGAAGATCCCGGGTGCGAAGCTGCACATTATTGAAGGCGGCAGTCACATGTTCTTTATCGAAAAAGCGGATGAGTTTAATCGCATCGTGACGGAGTTTTTAGCCGCAGATTTTCGCAGATGAACGCAGATGTCTTTTCCTAATATTATCAGCACTGGCATTTATGTTCCTGAGAAGATCGTCACGAACGATGATCTGAGCCGCATTCTCGGCGAGGACATCAATCCCTTCGTGACAAGCGTCCTCGGCATTCACGAGCGACACGTCTGTGCTGAGAACGAAAGCACCGCCGATCTCGCAACCAATGCAGGCCGGCAGGCGCTCGAAGCTGCTGGACTCGATGCCGCCGACCTGGACCTGATCATTCTTGCCACCGACACGCCCGAACAACTTTCACCAGCAACGTCAGTCGTCGTTCAGCACAGGCTTGGCGCTGTGAATGCCGGCACGTTTGACGTCAACTGTGCCTGTGCCGGTTTTGTGACGGCGCTCGATACTGCGTCGAAGTTCATGATCGCCGATTCAGCTTATCAAAATATTCTCGTCGTCGGCGCTTACGCGATCAGCAAATATCTCGATTGGCATGACAAGAAGACGGCCACCATCTTTGCTGATGGCGCCGGTGCGCTCGTGCTGCAAGCAAACGATAACCATCCGGGTTTTCTTGCGGGAAAACTTCGCGCCGACGGCAGCTTCCACGACCACATGGGAATTTACGCCGGAGGAACTCGCCTCCCAACGACCAATCAGGTGCTCGAAGAAGGTATTTGGACCAAGGTGCGGTTTGCAAAGAAGTATCCGGCGGAAGTTAATACCGAAGGTTGGCCTGCGATCGTCGACGAAGTGCTTGCAAAGGCGAAGCTGAAGCTCAGTGACGTTAAACTGTTTCTCTTCACGCAGGTCAACTTGAGCACTATCAAAGAAGTGATGGCCAAGCTCGAGCTGCCGATGGAGCGAACGCATACGATC
>DASUYO010000242.1:0-10709 GCA_036377375.1 Pyrinomonadaceae bacterium | reverse complement strand
TTCGAAGCACCGGTGAATCTCGCGTACTCCGCGCGCAATCGCTCGGCGGCTATTCGCATCCCGATGTTCTCAACCAATCCGAAGTTGAAGCGTTTGGAGTTTCGTCCTCCTGACCCGTCGTGCAATGCGTATCTCGCTTTTTCGGCGATGTTGTTGGCCGGACTCGACGGCATCCAGAACCGAATCATGCCGGGTGAACCACTCGACAAAGACATCTACGATCTGTCGCCCGAACAATTGCAGGACGTTCCCAGTCTACCAGGGTCGCTCGACGAATCGCTGGACGCTCTCGAAGGCGATCACGAGTTTCTGCTGAAAGGCGATGTCTTTACGCCTCAACTGATCGAACGTTGGATTAGCTACAAACGTGAGCGTGAGATTAAGCCGTTGCGGCTGCGTCCCCATCCGTTGGAGTTCGGGATGTACTTCGACATTTGAGACGGTCCATCGGTCTCGTTTATGGCGAGGTAAAAACAATCAATTATACAAAGGAGGACTAACACGGTAGATTACGCAGCTTAAGCTCCAACTTAGAACCTTAGGTCGAATCAGAGTCAAAGCTCGTAATCAATGAAACGCGTTTCAGTTAACTTGTTGTCAGCCATGTACCCGCGACCGCAGTTCGCAGCGTGTTTGGTGCGCGTGGCTCTAACTGTAACGTCCACGAGCATCATTACTGTCACTAAGCGCGTAACGTGATGGCCTGTTGACATTCAAAAAGCGTCAAAGAAACCAGGCCATCAACGAACCAGTTGATGGCCTTTTTGATTCTTCGCATAGGCGCAGACCTTGAGACACACATGTGAACCACACAAACAGGGACTTTACGACCCGCGTTTTGAACACGACGCATGCGGTATTGGTTTCATCGCCGACATTAAGGGTCGCAAGTCACACGAAATTGTTCAGAAGGCCATCCAGGTTCTGCTGAATCTGAATCATCGCGGCGCATGCGGCTGCGAGGCGAACACCGGTGACGGAGCCGGAGTTCTCCTCCAGATACCGCAGCGTTTTCTGGCTCATGAAACAGCAGTGTTGAATATCGCACTGCCACCTGTGGGCCAGTACGGCGTGGGCATGGTCTTTCTACCAACTGAACCAGAAGCTCAGTTGGAATGTGAACAACTCTTTGAGAGGATCGCGATTGAGGAAGGGCAACACATACTTGGTTGGCGTACCGTTCCCACTGACAACGCTCTCCTCGGTCCTACTGCTAAAGCTTCCCAACCTCTCATCCGGCAGCTTTTCATTGGACGCGACCCAAACCTTGAAGACGAGCTGGCTTTTGAACGCAAGCTGTACGTGATTCGCAAGCGCGTGAGCAAAGGTGCGAAGCGTGGCATTCACGAACGTCGCATGTTTTATGTTTCCAGTCTGTCGTCACGAACCATCGTCTACAAAGGAATGTTGACAGCCGACCAGTTGATGAATTTTTATCCTGATCTGGTCGATCCGTTAGTCGAATCTGCGCTGGCACTCGTTCACTCTCGTTTCAGCACCAACACTTTTCCGAATTGGGCTCGTGCTCATCCTTATCGCTACCTGTGTCACAACGGCGAGATCAATACGCTCCGCGGTAACATCAACTGGATGCATGCTCGCGAAAGTAAGTTTAGATCCGAATTGTTTGGACCTGACCTCAGTAAGATCTTTCCCGTCGTCGACACTGAGGGTAGCGACTCGGCGATGTTCGACAACGTACTCGAAATGCTCACGCTCAGCGGTCGCTCCTTACCTCACGCCATGATGATGATGATTCCGGAACCGTGGAGCGGTCACGAATCCATGAGTGCGGAGAAGAAGGCGTTCTACGAGTACCACTCGTGTTTGATGGAACCGTGGGATGGCCCGGCGAGCATGGCATTTACTGATGGGACAGTGATCGGAGCCGTACTCGATCGCAACGGACTCAGACCGTCGCGTTATTACGTTACCAAGGACGACCGGGTAATTCTAGCGTCGGAAGTCGGAGTGCTCGACATTCCACCCGATCAGGTGCTGTCAAAAGGACGACTGCAGCCGGGTCGCATGTTGCTGGTCGATACAAAACAAGGACGAATTGTTGATGACGATGAGTTGAAGCAGCGGATCACCACCGAACATCCCTACGGTGAGTGGCTCAAACAGAATCTGATCGATCTTCAGGCGCTGCCGGCGCCACCCTTTGTTCACGAGACGAATAGCGCGACCGTCCTTCGGCGACAGCGAGTCTTCGGCTACACGCACGAAGATTTGAAAATGCTCATGGCGCCGATGGCCGAGGGTAGTGAGGCGACCGGCTCGATGGGTACTGACACTCCACTCGCAGTTCTCTCTACAAAGCCGCAGCTGCTCTACAACTATTTCAAACAACTGTTTGCCCAGGTAACGAATCCTCCGGTCGATGCGATTCGCGAAGAACTGGTCATGTCTACAGACACAACGATTGGGCCAGAGGCAAACATGCTCGAGCCAACACCGGAATGCGCCCGTCAGATAAAACTGCCCTCGCCTATTCTCACCAACGAAGAGCTAGAGAAGCTGCGACAACTCGGCGACTCTGACAGTGAATGGGGCCGCAAAGGCTTCCGGTCGATCACGTTGCCGATGCTTTACAACGTTGCCGAAGGTGGTTGCGGGTTGGAGCACGCGATGTCGGAACTGTGTCATCAGGCCAGCGGAGCAATCGCTAGTGGCTATGAAATCATAATTCTTTCCGATCGCAGCGTGACTGAAGAGTGGGCTCCGATACCGGCGTTACTCGCTGTGTCTGGTGTTCATCATCATCTCATTCGGGTTGGCACTCGCACGCAAGTCGGTTTTGTGATCGAAAGTGCTGAGCCGCGCGAGGTCCATCACTTTGCTTTGTTGCTGGGTTACGGCGCCGCTGCGATCAATCCTTACCTGGCGTTTGAAACCCTGCACGACATGGTCAATCAGAAGCTTTTGACGATTGACTATCAGAAAGCGATCAGGAACTACATCAAGGCTGTTAACAAGGGCGTGGTGAAGATCATTTCTAAAATGGGCATCTCGACTTTCCAGAGTTACTGCGGCGCCCAAATCTTCGAAGCCATCGGTCTCAATCAGGACCTCGTTGACAAGTACTTCAGTTGGACCCCTTCACGCATCGGCGGCATTGGTCTCGACGTGATCGCCGAAGAGATCCGGCAACGTCACAATCTTGCCTACTCGAAGCGTGCCCTGAATGACCGGGCGCTCGACGCTGGCGGTCAATATCAATACCGGCGCGACGGTGAACTGCATCAGTTCAATCCCAGAACAGTTCATAAGCTTCAGTACGCCTGTCGCACTGGCGACTACGCGGCGTTCAAAGAGTACAGCGACGGAGTGAACGACCAATCTCGTGAGCTCTGCACGTTGCGTGGTCTGATGGAATTGAAGTCGACCCGCGAGGCTGTGCCCATTGATGAAGTCGAACCGGTCGAAGCCATCGTCAAGCGTTTCAAGACTGGGGCGATGTCGTACGGTTCGATCAGCAAGGAAGCTCACGAAGCGTTGGCGATCGCGATGAATCGCATCGGCGGCAAGAGCAATACCGGCGAAGGCGGCGAGGATCCAGCTCGTTACCACCGGGACGAAAATGGCGACTCACGAAACAGCGCCATCAAACAAGTCGCTTCGGGGCGATTTGGGGTGACGAGTAGTTACCTGGTAAACGCCGAGGAATTACAGATCAAGATGGCCCAGGGGGCGAAACCGGGCGAGGGCGGGCAATTACCCGGTCACAAGGTCTACCCACCGATCGCGAAAGTCAGACACTCGACTCCCGGCGTTGGTTTGATCTCTCCGCCGCCGCATCACGACATCTATTCAATCGAGGACCTTGCGCAACTCATCTACGATCTGAAAAACGCCAATCATCACGCGCGTATCAGCGTGAAGTTAGTTGCGGAAGTCGGCGTCGGCACTGTCGCCGCGGGAGTTGCGAAGGCGCACGCTGATGTCGTCCTCATCAGTGGTTATGACGGCGGCACCGGTGCTTCTCCGCTGACGAGCATCAAGCACGCGGGCGCGCCCTGGGAACTCGGGCTGGCCGAGACACACCAGACGCTCGTGCTAAACGATCTGCGTAGTCGCATTACGGTTGAAACTGATGGACAACTAAAGACCGGTCGCGACGTCGTCGTTGCTGCATTGCTCGGCGCCGAAGAGTTTGGTTTCGCTACCGCTCCGCTAGTGACACTCGGCTGCATCCTGATGCGCGCCTGTCACTTGAATACCTGTCCGGTCGGTGTGGCCACACAAGATCCGAAGCTGCGTGCGAAGTTTAGTGGTTCTCCTGACAGCGTCGTGAACTTCATGATGTTTGTTGCCCGCGAAGTGCGCGAGTTGATGGCCCAACTCGGCTTCAGGACGATCAATGAAATGATCGGTCACACGGAGTGCCTCGAAGCTCGACATGCAATTGAGCATTGGAAAGCGCGAGGTGTCGACCTGTCGCAGATTCTTTACCAACCTCAGGCGCCAGAGTCAGTGGGCCGGTATTGTCAGATTGCGCAGGACCATGGGTTGGAGAGTACTTTAGACAATCGTGTCCTGCTCGAGTTGTGTCGACCGGCGCTGGAACGCGGTGAACGCGTTAATGCATCGCTGCCAATCCGCAACATTAACCGTGCTGTCGGGACCATTCTTGGTAGTGAAATAACTCGTCGCTTCGGAGCGTCAGGTTTACCCGACGACATCATTCAACTCAAATTTAATGGTTCGGCAGGTCAGAGTTTCGGCGCCTTTATACCACGTGGTCTAACGCTGACGTTGGAAGGTGACGCGAACGATTATGTGGGCAAAGGTCTGTCCGGCGGCAGGATAGTTGTTTTTCCGCCCGCTGGTTCCACGTTTGTTTCGGCAGAGAACGTGGTGATCGGCAACGTTGCGTTCTACGGAGCCACTAGCGGTGAAGCCTACATCAATGGAGTTGCCGGTGAGCGTTTTTGTGTTCGCAATAGTGGTGTCGTTGCGGTAGTTGAAGCAGTTGGAGACCACGGTTGCGAGTACATGACCGGTGGTCGAGTGATCGTGCTTGGTCCAACCGGGAGAAACTTTGCGGCCGGCATGTCCGGCGGTATTGCGTACGTGATGGATGACCGTGGCAACTTCGTCTCTCGATGTAATCAGGAGATGGTCCAACTGACTTCGCTTCGAGATGCTGAGGAGATCGAGTTTGTAAAACAGCAGATCTTTCGGCACGCGGAGTACACAGGCAGCATTCGGGCGACCGAAATTCTGCTGTCGTGGGAAGAGTTTGCGCCGAAGTTTGTGGTCGTAGTGCCGAATGACTATCGCCGTATCCTGGAAGCGCAGAAGCAAATGCTGGAAACGGGTCTGAACGCAGAGGAAGCAGAGATGGCTGCGTTTGAATCCAACGCCCGTGTTCTGGCCCAGGCTGTGGGAAGCAATTGAGATGGTATCGCGGGGAGCGATGTGGCAAGAAAATATTTCTCGCGCAAAGGCGACAAAGGCGCAAAGAAAACGCTTAGAAACGCGGCAGCGCTTTGCGTCTTTCCGCCTTTGTGCGAGATATCGTCTCCGCCTTGAAATAACCTATGGGTAAACCAACCGGATTCATGGAGTACTCACGCAGTCTGCCGATTGCGCGTCCGGCGCTCGAACGCATACACGACTGGAGTGAGTTTCATGAACACATGCCCGAAGATACTTTGCGGGAGCAGGGCGCGCGCTGCATGGATTGTGGCGTGCCGTTCTGTCATACCGGAACGCTCGTGGGAGGAATGGCTTCCGGGTGTCCGATCAATAATCTGATTCCCGAGTGGAATGACCTGGTCTACCACGGCAACTGGCACGATGCGTTAATTCGCTTACAGAAGACAAACAACTTTCCGGAATTCACTGGCCGAGTATGTCCCGCGCCTTGCGAAGGCTCATGTGTGCTGGGAATCAATGAGTCGCCTGTGACGATAAAGACGATCGAGTGCGCAGTGATCGATAAAGGCTTTGCGGAAGGTTGGGTGCGACCGGAGATACCAAAGCTACGGACTGGAAAGAAAGTCGCGGTGATTGGTTCTGGTCCTGCCGGCCTGGCATGTGCGGCGCAACTCAATCGCGTGGGCCATTTGGTTACGATCTTCGAGCGCTCAGATCGAATTGGTGGACTGCTGATGTATGGCATTCCAAACATGAAACTCGACAAGTCGATTGTCCAGCGTCGTGTCGATCTGATGGCGGCAGAAGGAGTGCAATTCGTTACCGGCGTCAATGTCGGGAAGGATCTTCCCGCGGAGAAGTTATTAAGTGAGTACGACGCTTTGGTGCTTTGTTGTGGCGCGACCAAGCCGCGCGACTTGCGTGCCGAAGGAAGGCATTTCAGAGGGATTCATTTCGCGATGGATTTCCTTCAAGCAAACACGAAGAGTTTGCTCGATAGCGGACAGTGTGACGAAAAGTTTATTTCGGCAAAGGACCAAGACGTGATTGTGATCGGTGGTGGCGATACTGGCACAGACTGTGTTGGTACCGCGATGCGTCACGGTTGCCGCAGTCTGGTCCAATTCGAAATCCTGCGGCAGCCGCCTCCGACTCGAGCGGCTGACAACCCGTGGCCACAGTGGCCCAGGATCTATCGTCTCGATTACGGTCAGGAAGAAGCTGCCGCAGTATTCGGAGCTGATCCGCGTTCGTACTGCGTCATGACCAAAAGGTTTTTGGGAGATGCCGAAGGACATGTCGCGGGAATAGAGACGGTTGCAGTGGAATGGCACCCGACGCAAAACGGGCGCGCCGTGCCGAAAGAGATCGCGGGCACTCAGAAGATATGGCGCGCCCACCTGGTGTTGTTGGCGATGGGTTTTCTTGGTCCGGAGAAGGAAGGGTTACTGGATCAGTTGGGAGTCGAAATTAATGAACGCGGCAACGTTGCGATCGACAAAAACAAGCAGACCAATGTGCCGGGTGTTTTTGCTGCGGGCGACGTTGAGCGGGGGCAATCACTGGTAGTTTGGGCCATCGCCGATGGACGCCGCGCTGCTCGCGAAGTCGATAGGTATTTGATGGAAGAGACTGTGCTGCCGTGAAGAAGTTCAGCACCTCGCGGATAGGCTGGACGAGAAATGGGAGTCCAACTAGATAGGCCCCAAGAAACGCGCCAGTTCAGGTCATTCCTGTTTATGGACCGCTAAAAATAATCAATTATGCAAACACCGCAGCCGCACGCTAAAGTAAGAACTGGAGGAGGGAGTGACCTTGAACTCCTTAAAAAGCAGTGAGTTTTGTACGGTCTACAAGTAGATTTTCAGCAACAGTTGATCCGGAAGCACTCTGTCATGCGGCGTCCGTGCAATTGGTAATTACTCTTCCGTACATTTTGATTCGGCCGCTACCTACTTGATGGCCCGTTGACAAACTTGACTGTAGTTAATTGGCCATCAACAAGAAAAGCTTGATGGCCGTTTTTGTTGCACCGAGCTGACGGAACCACTCAATGTCTTTCGATCAATCCAAATGGGTATGGATGAATGGCTCTGTCATTCCGTGGGCAGACGCAACCACGCACGTCTCGGCGCACGGCTTGCACTATGGCAGTGGCGTCTTTGAAGGGATGCGCTGTTACTCAACTGACGACGGTCCCGCCGTCTTTCGGCTCGACGCACACCTCAGTCGTTTTTACACGTCGGCCGAAGTCTATGGTCTCGAAATCCCTTTCGAACGTTCGGCACTCGCTAATGCAATTGTCGAATTGATCCAAAGGAACGAGTTTGAAAGTTGTTACGTTCGGCCGCTCTGTTACTACGGCAGCAGCACTCTCGCTTTGCACCCTGCCAAGTGTCCCGTTGAAGTTGTCATCCTGGCATGGCCTTGGGCGGCATATTTGGGTGCGATAGGTTTGGAAAAAGGTGTGCGAGTCACAATTTCTACCTGGAAAAAATTTCATTCGGAAATGATGCCGACCACGGCAAAAGCCTGCGGCCAGTATCTCAACTCGATACTGGCAGTGCGCGAAGCCTTTGGGCGAAATTTCGACGAAGCGCTGTTACTAAATTCCGATGGCCAACTGGCCGAAGGATCCGGCGAGAACCTTTTCCTTGTGCGAAATGGAGAATTAATAACTAACGACGAACGTCACTCAATCCTTCTCGGAGTAACACGCGAAGCGGTAATCAGAATCGCCGGTGACCTCGGCCATCGTGTAATTACAAGAGCTATTGCAGTCGAAGATCTCATTAGCGCTGACGAAGCATTTCTCACGGGCACTGCGGCGGAGATTACGCCGATTCGTGAAGTTGATGGCGTCTCTATCAACGGCGGTCAACCGGGTCCGGTGACACAAAGCATACAGCGCGTCTTCTTTTCTGCTGTCGCAGGACGAGATCCGAGATACAGGGACTGGCTTCATTTCCTGGTGCTTCAACCAGTCGGATGATGGACGACAATCAAATTGTGAACGGCCGAATTGAAATCTACGACACAACCCTGCGCGACGGTACGCAGGGAGAGGCCATCAATTTCTCGGTTGCCGATAAGTGTCGAATTGCGGAAGAACTGGACAGTCTCGGAGTGGACTTCATCGAGGGCGGTTGGCCTGGCTCAAACCCGCGTGACATTGCGTTCTTTGAAGAAATTCGCAGACTAAACCTCAAGCACGCGCGCATCGCTGCTTTTGGAGCAACGCGACGAAAAGGTTTGGCTTGCGAAAGCGATAAGAGCATTCAATCGCTGATTGAGGCCCAGACACCGGTTGTCACGGTCTTCGGCAAATCGTGGGAACTTCATGTCACTGAGGCACTCCGAATGAGCCTCGAAGAAAATCTGGACATCATCGCAGACACAGTAAGGTATCTCTCACGAAACGTTGACGTCGTCGTGTACGACGCTGAGCACTTTTTTGATGGTTATCGCGCAAATCCTGAGTATGCGATGGACACCTTGAAGGCTGCGGCATCAAGCGGAGCTAAGAGAATTGTGCTTTGCGATACGAACGGCGGAAGTTTGCCTCAGGCAGTTGAATCCGTGACTCGAATGGTGGCCGACCTGATAAAGATCCCCCTTGGCATCCATTGTCACAACGATGGAGAACTAGCCGTCGCTAACACACTCGCAGCTGTTGCCGGTGGAGCAATCCACGTTCAGGGAACGATCAATGGTTATGGCGAGCGTTGCGGCAATGCCAATCTTTGTTCTGTTATTCCCAACCTTGAATTGAAGCTCGGTTGCAGTGCCATTGGTCATGAGCGTTTAAGGAAGTTGCGTGACACGGCGCACTTGGTGAGTGAAATTGCAAATCTGGCACCATATCCGAGTGCAGCTTTTGTTGGCGACAGCGCGTTTGCCCACAAGGGTGGAGTACATGTGTCGGCAGTAGAGCGCAATCCGCTTACGTACGAACATATTCCTCCTGAGACAGTGGGGAACAGGCGGAGAGTGTTGGTCTCAGATCTGTCAGGGCGATCGAATTTGCTCGCAAAGGCGCGCGAACTGGACATGGAATTGGATGACGAACAACGGATTCTGGAAGAAATAAAGCGATTGGAACACGATGGGTTAGAATTCGAAGCTGCGGAGGCCAGCTTCGAATTGCTAGTGCATAAACTTCGTAATCAACCTGAGCCTTACTTCGAGTTAATCGCATTTCGCGCTATTGACGAGCATAGCGGCGCTTCTATGCCGATGAGTGAAGCTACGGTAAAGATTAGGGTCGGAGGCCGAATAGAGCACTCGGCTGCGAGTGGAACTGGGCCAGTCAACGCTTTGGATCAGGCATTGCGCCGGGCGCTTGGTCCGTTCTACCCCTCCTTGGCCGAGGTCCGGTTGGTTGACTACAGGGTTCGTGTCATCAAAAGCTCATTATCTGGTACAGCAAGCGTGGTGCGAGTGTTAATTACGTCCAGTGATGGGAGAACTAAGTGGGTGACTGTCGGCGTATCGGCAAACATTGTGGAAGCAAGTTGGCGCGGCCTGGTCGACTCGGTTGAATACAAGTTAATGAAAGATGGAATACTACCTACAGCGGAGTCTACTGACGACCGGCAACGAGCCAACCCGCGCATTTCCTTTTAAAAAGAATGGCACTACGCTCGCAAGGGAGCTTCGCTTAAATGGCGCGCCGAGGCAACTTAACAAAGACGCCAGTCATGGCGCGTCCGCTGATCATCTAAGTGCGCTTTCAACCAATTCAACGTCAGTTCGGTCAAACTTCATCGACCGTGCCAAGAGAACGCCTCAAACGTCGTTAGTTACGGAACGATCTGAATGATAGCGGGGTTGCTTGTTTGGCCCCTGCAAGTAACAGTTACGGTAACCTGGTTCAGGTTCGCTAATTGATCGGGTAATCGCACGATCACCTGTGTAAGCCAATTGAAGCTTGGCACTTTCGCGACGGCTTCGACAGGCAAAACAAAAGTGTTGTTCTGAGCATCCCTGGCTTGCGCGGCTACGATCGAAGAGTCGTCTTCTGGAAGCAAGTCGATATTTGCCACCAGCAGCATTAAACGAGTTCGTTTATCCGAGCTGAAGTTGTTGGGGTTCGTAAAGTGGTACGGATGTGACGTGAACGTAATCGAATCGAGTGCGAATGCGTGATTTGATGTCTCCTCAACGATGATGACAGGTGTGGTTGATGGCGTCGTTCGCTGATAGACCCGCACATAATCAACCAACATGGTCTGCGGAAACACCGTTGTCGCATCCGGACTACCCGGCCACGTGCCACCGACCGCTACATTCAGGATGAGAAAGAAAGGATGATCAAAAACCCA
>DASUYO010000241.1:0-4380 GCA_036377375.1 Pyrinomonadaceae bacterium | reverse complement strand
TCGAGCAGGCGGGCGGCGCCGGTTTTTAACGAACCGATTTGCGCGTCCAAGTCACCGCGACGCTCTATATTCCCACGAACATTCGCCAGCAACAGTCGCATCGTGTCGGCATCAACAATGCCCTTTCGCACAAGACGAATCGGGGGGATGCGTATTCCTTCGCCGTAAATGTCGGTTGCAAGTCCCATCGAGCCGGGCGTTGCACCACCGATGTCGGCGTGATGGGCGCGATTTGCGATGTAGAAGAGTGTTCGTCTTTTGCTGACAACCGGCATCACTAACGTGACGTCCGGCAAATGAGTACCGCCGGCGAACGGATCGTTTAGCGCGACGACGTCACCCTCAGCGAGATCAACACTCGCGAGTGCAGCGGCAACTGCCATCGGCATCGATCCGAGATGCACCGGCATATGATCACCCTGTGCGATCACGCGACCTTTCGCATCGAAGACGGCGCACGAGTAGTCGCGGCGCTCTTTGATGTTTGGTGAGAATGCGGTGCGCCGCAACGCGACGCCCATCTCCTCCGCAACTGAAGTGAAGAGAGCGCGATAGATTTCCAATGTCGTCGGATCGAAAGTTCTCTTCTTCATAGAATCTCGATCAGTAAATTGCCGAAGTCGTCAATCCGTGCTTTCGAATCGGCGTCTATCAGCGTTGTCGCTGAATACTCAGTCACTATGCAAGGTGTTTGTAATTTGGCTCCGGCACGGAGATCGTCTCGCCTGTAAAGTGCCGCAGTGACTCTACGCCCGCCGAAGTACGCAGTCACACTGCCATGCGCTTCGGCTTTGCCTGACGCGATCTTTCGTTGCGGAAGCTTTTCCACCAACCCAAACGATCGCAATCGCGCACTTACAATCTCGATCTCACTCTGCTCCTGTGCGTAACCGTAACGGTCGCGATGCACAAGATGAAACTCAGCGCCGACATCTCCAGCAATGTTCCGCACTTCCAGCTCGAACGACTGTCCGCGATAGCGCATCGCCAACGACCGCTCGTGTCGTTGCCGCGAACGCGGAAAGCCTTCGCTGCGTAGCAATGCCGTCGCTTCCTTTTCCATTTCATTGAAAACCTTCCTGAGCGTGCCCATCGCTTTATCACGATAAGCCAACATCACGGTGCGACTCTGATCTTTGATCACGTCGGCAACCAGCACACCGACTGCTGAAAGCGCGCCGGGAGCAGTCGGCGCAATGATCGTGGGAATGCGAAGCGCACGCGCAAGCTCGACCGCGTGCAAACCTCCGGCGCCG
This sequence comes from Pyrinomonadaceae bacterium, assembly GCA_036377375.1. Classification (GTDB taxonomy): domain Bacteria; phylum Acidobacteriota; class Blastocatellia; order Pyrinomonadales; family Pyrinomonadaceae; genus PSRF01. The sequence continues at coordinate 3,124 of DASUYO010000241.1, read as the reverse complement.
CCAAACGGCAGCAGCGCAAACTGCCGCGGATCGTGACCACGCTCGACTGAGATATGTCGCAGTGCACGCTCCATATTCGTATTTGCAACCGATAGTACGCCTTCAGCCGCGGCGGTAACATTGCATCGTTTGCCCGAAACCTTACTCAAATCCGCCGCCAGCTTTGCCATTGCTTCGCGCGCACGCTCTTCGTCGAGCTTGAACTCGCCGCCTAACAACCCGGCGCCGCCAAAGTGGCCCAACACAACATGCGCATCAGTCACAGTCGGCAACAACGATCGTCCGTAACATGCAGGCCCGGGATCAGCGCCTGCCGACTCTGGTCCAACACGCAGTGAGCCGCCTTCATCAACGCGTGCGATCGAGCCGCCGCCTGCGCCGACCGTGTGGATGTCCATCACAGAAACCGCAACGGGCAACCCGGCCACCGTCGCTTCATTCGTTGTGCGAATCGCACCACTGTCACAGAGTGCAACGTCGGTTGATGTGCCACCCATGTCAAACGTGATCACGTTTTGAATAGCAGCCGCTTGGGCCGCGCGCAAAGCGCCCACGACGCCGCCAGACGGACCGGAAAGAATCGTGCGCACGGGCTCGGCTGCGGCAACGTCGGCAGAGATGCTGCCGCCCGACGATTGCATGACGCGAAGATAGAGTGCTTGCTCTTCTCCAGACAAGCGTTTCAAGTACCTGCCCATCAGCGGCTGCAAATAAGCGTTGATGACCACCGTCGAGGTGCGCTCGTATTCGCGATACTCAGGCAGGATGCGATTTGAAATCGACAGCGGCAGATTGAGTGGCGCGAGCGCTGACGCAATTCGTTCCTCATGTTCCGGATGCAGGAACGAAAACAACAATGAAATAGCGACCGCTTCCACTCGCGAGACCTTCAACTTTCGCAGCAGCTTTTGCAGCTCGCGCTCGTCAAGCGGTTCGATAACTTCACCGGAAGCCACCACTCGCTCGCGGATGCCTAACCTGAGGTCGTCTGCGACAAGAGGTGGTGGCTTTACTGCGTTGAGGTTGTAGAGCTCGGGGCGCGCTTGTCGTCCAATTACAAGCACGTCTTCGAAACCCTTGGTCGTGACCAGAGCGATGCGTGCGCCGCGGCGTTGCAGCAAAGCATTTGTTCCGACAGTTGTGCCGTGCACAACCTCGAGTTGATGGAGTTGTGAACCGGTTTCGGCGCAGACGCGCGCGAGCCCCTGCTGAATTGCGAGCGAAGGATCGGACGGAGTTGAAGGAAGTTTGAAGAGCTTGAGATGCCCGTCTCGTTCGAAAACGAAGTCGGTGAACGTGCCGCCCGTGTCGACGCCGATGCGAATGTTCTTGGAGCGTTGTGCTCTGATTGTCACCAGAATTCAACTGTAGGGGCGGCACTCCGTGGCCTCCCGTTTTATCAATAAGCGTGTTTCCAATGACAGGCGGCCACGGAGTGCCGCCCCTACAGTTGAACCCAGCACCCACTTTCATTCGAAGCGCGCAGTGCATCCAGCACAACCTGCACGCGGTAGCCGTCTTCAAATGTGGCTGCGTCTTTCACCGTCGTTTTTCCCGCGCGCATCGCCTCGCAGATCGCGACTGAGAATGCAGTGAAACCTCTGGACCAGCTTCCTTCGCGCATGCCCTGGGCCATATGGTCCTGCTCCACTTGCACCGGCCGCCACGTACCCGAGCCAGTCGGCGATCGCCATAGTTCGCCAGTCTCTTCAACCATCAGCGCACCTTTGGTGCCGTAAATCTCGAACCGATTTTCATACTTGCCCGATTCAACTACTGAGATCGAAGCCGCGCCGGTGGCCTCCTGCGTGTGTGGGCCATCAGCGAATTTGAATAAGAGTTTCGCTTCATCATCAGTGGTAACCGGCCGCAAACCACCGTTATCTTTATCGGGACGCTGCTTGATATGCGTGATGAGCATGCCAAGCGCTTTTGTCACCTCCGTGCTCAACGTCCAGCGAAACGAGTCGACCACATGCGATCCGATGGCGCCTAGTGCACCGCCGCCCATTGCTTCATCGGACCACCAATCCCACGCGCGATCTGCAATGGCGCGATAATCGGAGCGAAACACGTAATTACAATGGCGCACTGACCCGATCGCGCCCGATTGCAACATCCCGCGCATCACGCGCCGGCTGTTCAGAAAGCGCAACTCGTGATCGATCAATGCCAGTACCCCGGCAGCATTTGCTTTCTCAACCATTCGCGCCGCTTCACCCGCGTTCAATGCCATCGGTTTCTCGCAAAGGACTGCTTTGCGATGCTCGAGCGCGGCAAGAGCGATCTCCACGTGCGTGGATGGAGGTGTTACAACACTGACGAGATCGACATCCGCGTGGGCCACCAGCTCCTGCCAGTCATTTGCAATGTGTTGGATGCCAAATTCTTTCGCGATAGCTTCCGCGCGATCGCGGTTACGACTGGCGATGGCAACAACCTTTGCTCCCATGCAATCGCGAAAACCCGGGATTTGGGTCGTGCGGGCAAACCCCGTCCCGATAATTCCGACTCCGACAGGCGATTTCTTCATGGCCCTATTTAGCCACAGATTACACGGGATTGCACAGCGCGGATTTTTTACGAGTCGCGGCCGGCGAGGCGCGCGATCATGGTTACGAGCTGGCTGGCGCTGATTGGTTTTGCGATGTGCATTTGGTAGCCGGCTGCGAGTGCCTGCCGTCGATCGACGTCGCGGGCGTAGGCAGTGAGAGCGGCTGCGGGCGTGTCGCCGCCTTTGTCTCGTGGAAGGGTTCGCACTTGTTTGATAAAGCTGTAGCCATCTTCGTCAGGCATCGCGATGTCGCTGAGAATGACGTCAGGTTTCCAGTCCACCAGGTTCGAAAGCGCTTCGTATGAAGAAGTACAAGTCTTCACTTCGCCTCCCGTACGAAGGATCACCGTGCTGATGATCTGCCGTGTTTCCGGTTCATCGTCGACGATCAACACTCGCAGACCGTCGAGCGAATGCATCTCCACCGAGGCCGCCTCCACTGCATGAATCGCTGCAACCGGTGCAGGACGATCGGCGAGCAGCGGAAACGTCGCTGAAAACGTCGCGCCTTTACTTAAGCCGTCGCTGTCTGCTGAAACTGTTCCGCCGTGAAGCTCGACGAGATGTCGC
>DASUYO010000240.1:0-2497 GCA_036377375.1 Pyrinomonadaceae bacterium | reverse complement strand
AAGGATGCGTGGGCGCTCGGCCGCTTTGACGGCTCGGCTTTATACGAACATCTCGATCCGCGCAAAGGCGAGCATCCCGATTGGGGCACGTACATCTTCAACTACGGACGCAATGAAGTGCGCAATTTTCTCGTTGCGAATGCGCTCTATTGGTTCAACGAGTTTCACGTCGATGGATTGCGCGTGGATGCAGTCGCGTCGATGTTGTATCTCGACTACAGCCGCAAAGAAGGGCAGTGGATTCCGAATCAGTTTGGCGGGCGTGAGAACCTGGAGGCGATTGCCTTTCTCAAGGAGCTGAATGAAGTAACTCATCGTGCCTGTCCAGGCATCATGATGGTTGCGGAAGAGTCCACTGCATGGCCCATGGTTAGTCAGCCAATCTATGCCGGGGGTCTCGGTTTCGACTTCAAGTGGAACATGGGTTGGATGCACGATACGCTCAAATACTTTCAGACCGATCCGCTCTTCCGCGCCGGCAATCACAACGCGCTCACGTTTGGTTTGGTCTATGCGTGGAGCGAGAACTTTATCCTGCCGTTTTCACATGACGAAGTGGTGCACATGAAGGGCTCGTTGCTTAACAAGATGCCGGGAACCACTGAGCAGAAGTTTGCGACTCTACGTGCGCTCTATAGTTATATGTGGGCGCATCCGGGAAAGAAGTTGTTGTTCATGGGTGGCGAGTTTGGGCAGTGGCGCGAATGGACTGAAACGGAGAGTTTGGATTGGCACCTGCTGGAGGATTCGTTGCATGGTGGCGTGCAGAAACTTGTTCGCGACCTGAACCAGGTTTACGGACCGGAGAACGCGCTTTGGGAAGCCGACAGCGAACCGGCAGGCTTTGAATGGATCGATGTCGACAATGCACTTGAGAACATCGTCGCCTTCCTTCGCCGCTCGCCACAGACGGGCCGAGAGATCATCTGCGTCTGTAACTTTTCCGCGGTGCCAAAGAAAGGTTACCGAGTCGAATTACTTGGCCAGCGTGACTACGATCTCATCATCAACACCGATGCACCGATTTACGGCGGCAGCGACAATGTGTCTGTTAATGGCTCCGAGATCGATCTCCCTCCCCTCACCACCATCTGGTTCGCGCCGCGAAAAGCCGCAAAGAAAAGCAGGCCACAAAAAAGCACAAAAAGCGCAAAAAAGAAAACCCTCCCCAGGACCAAAAGATCAGGAACTAAGAAAGCCAACTAGAAAACAATTTTTGTGCCTTTTGTGCCTTTTGTGCCTTTTTGTGGCTCAAAGCATATAGATATCCTGCACGGTGATTAAGATATCCTTTTGACGAAGACTTCTTTTTAGCTGCCGCTTGAAGTTCTTGAAGAACCTCAAATCTTCCTTCGTAATTATCTCAATACGGATAATGTCATCGACGAATTCGACACCTCCATATCGCCACCTTCCCTGATATGGCGCAGAGAGAGGACTAACAGTGAGTGCCCCGAACACAGCAATAAACTGCTGTCGTATCTCTTTTAGTTTTTGTGGTTCTATTTTATTGCCGTCGTTGTATTTCAGTGGCAAATAAATCTCATATATCTTCATTGTGAGGTTGTGAGAGTCTTGGTAAACGAACGTTATTGGTTTTCAATTCCTTAAACGGAATACGCTTTCGCCTGAGCAGTCGAAGATGCTCGTCTAATACGCCATATGAGTTTTCCGGCAAGCAACGAACAGGACTGCCGCTCTTGGCTAATTCCAAAAAGCCTATGGCGTCATGTTCTTCAGGTATTTGAATATAGATCATGAGGTTTCTCCCAGTTGAGAATAGGTCCTTAGCTGATTACCTGTCAAGCCAATTAACCCCTCCCAAACAATTTTTTGTGCCTTTTGTGCCTTTTTGTGGCTAAAATGAGTTTGCCTTGTATGAGAAGTTCAAGGAGATAGACGGCACACATCCCTGGCGCAGCGTTAGCCCTGATGGCTACGTCGATTATCAGGCGCGTTATCGCCCGCAGGGTCGTGTCCTCTATTTCAACTTTTCACTCGCCAAAGAGATGGGCCTAATTCCGGCCGATCATCCTCCAAGCATCAACAAGGATCTCGAACAGGTAATCCTCGATACGTTTTCGCTCCAGATCATTAACGAATACGATCTGCAACGGGGCAGGAAGTATCCGCCTGAGATGATCAAGCCTCACCCTTACATGGCCACTCGTTACTTACAGATTCAACATCGCAATCGACAGGGCAAGACATCGGGTGACGGCAGGAGCATCTGGAATGGCAGCATCAAGAGCGATAATTTGATCTTCGATATTTCCAGTCGGGGTACCGGCACTACCATTCTGAGCCCGGGTGCACAACACGCAAACGGTGCTGTCCCCACTGGCGATAACACTTACGGTTACTCATCAGGTCTCGCAGATCTCGACGAGATGCTCGGCGGCGCTGTCATGTCTGAGATCTTTTACCGCCAGGGAATTCCGACCGAGCGCTGCCTCACGGTGATTGGCTTTCCTGATACGACCGCCATCGGCGTCCG
>DASUYO010000239.1:0-5346 GCA_036377375.1 Pyrinomonadaceae bacterium | reverse complement strand
CTAAGTCGTCGTCGCACATTCACTATTCGACAGCAATTTGTGGACGGCGTTGATGAGTCCTTCAATGTCTGGCTTTGCCACGAACGCAGCCGCTCCGGCTGCAAACGCTTCGCGGCGATGAATCTCATACGCGTCACCAGTGTAAAAGATGCAAGGTACTGACGGCGTGATCTTCAACAACGTCTCGCACAGCTCTACACCCGTCCCGTCGGGTAGTCGCTTGTCGAGCACGTAAAGGTCGTACTGAGTCTGCCTCGCCATGGTGCAAGCTTCTTCCATGGTGGCAGCGGTGTGCACTTGGTAATTTTCCTCAGAGAGCAATATCTTCAACATCTCAGAAGTATCGTGATGGTCGTCGACACAAAGCACACAACATTTGGAGTCTGCCATGGAGAACCTCCTTGACCGAGTCAGAACCATTCAGCTATCCACCGTGAAGCAGGGAAAAGCAGTGGGAGTGCAAATTATAAACGGGTAAGCGCAGTTTTCGCCACTGTGCGTAAATACAATCTGGAACGGACGCACCATTGGCGTTTTTCTTACAAATACGTACGTATCTCGGATCGTTCACCTTTCTTGCGATCCAATACGAGACCAGGTGGGCAGCCCTCCTGCCCACCGCCACCAACAGCCATACACCTGCATCGATTAACTTTGATTAGGCTTCGGAGCCGCATTGATCTGCGAAGGTCTCTGCGTCTTCATCGCCTTTAACAGCCGGTTGAGAACCTCGACGTCCTCATCCTCCGGCTCCAACTGCAAATACTTTTCTAACGTAGCTGAAGCCGCATTCAAGTCGCCGAGTTTGTGATAGACCAGCGAAAGATTGAAATAAACCAGTGAGAACCCGGGCTCGATCAGCGCCGCGGCTTCGTAGTGAAGTTTGGCAAGCTGCAAATCGCCGGCGTCATAGTAGAGATTGGCTAAATTGTAATGGGCCTCGACGTGTCGCGGATCGTTCTTGAGTGAAAGCGTGAAATTGTCTAGGGCGTGGGAGAGTTGGCCACGCTCGAGATTGATGATTCCGAGGTTGCAATAGGCTTCCGCTACATTGTCACCTTCGCTAATCGCTTCGAGGTAGTGTTCAGCCGCGTTGGGATCGCCCTGCTCATGAAGCAGCAGTGCCTCTTCAAAGGGCGTGAGCAGACGCGCGAGTCGCGGTGGCTCGATGCGAAACAGATGTAACTGTCCCTGAAGTTCAGCTTCGATCTGGCGAATGCTGTGACCTTGCGCACGCAACTCGCGCACGCGTCGAAACTGCGTTAAGGCGTTGAAGTCGTAAACAAAGTCGGGCGATTGTGAGCTGGCCGCAGCCTGAATAATGCCTTGTTCGGTCCAACGGCGAATTGTCTTTTCACTCAGGCCGAATAGTTGTTTGATTTCTTTGACTGAATACGAGGATTTGACACGTTGGTAATCTGCCTTCGAAGGGACAGGTGAGGGAAATGAGATTACCTTAGTGCTCTGATCTTTCATCAGCCTCGGCCACAAAAAGGCACAAAAAGCACAAAATATTTCCTTGAGCTAATCTGCCTGATAACTATCCGACCTTTCGTTTCTTTGCTGCGCGCGGTTTCACCAGCGTGATTTGCGGTTTCTTCTTCTCAACCGGCGCCTTCACCATCGGTTTGCGACTCGACACCTGCAAACTCTTCTTCAGCGCGCTCATAATATCAAGTCGCGGAACTTCTTCGACTGCTTCGAATTCGACAACCTCGCGGCCCTTGATCTTCGAATCGATAAGCGTACGGAGCGCGTTGAAGTAGTTATCTTCAGTGTCGATCTCTGAGAGTGTAGTCGCCATTTCCTGAACCAGCGTCGTGGCGAGTTTCAATTCGTTCTTGTTGAGCTTTTGCGCATCGAGCTTTTGCACGGTCTCGAGATCGGGCACATCTTCCATCTTCCGCAGCTCATGCGGGTAGTGAAGCTTCTGCAACACCAGACCATCCTCATGAGGAAACACTGCCACCAGGTCTTCACGATCTCGCAGCACGACTTTTCCGACCGCAATTTTGCCGGTTTGCTTCATCACCTCACGCAACAACGCATAAGGCTTTTCTGACACTGGACCATCTGGTCCAGCAAAGTAAGGAGCATCATAAAAAGTGCTCGGTATCTCTTTACCATCGACAAACCCAACAATGTCAACTGCCTTGGTAGTCTTGATCTTTATCTTGGCGATGTCTTCCGGCTCAACTATCGCATAGCGGTCCGGCTCGTACTGGTAGCCTTTAGTAATCTGATCGTTTGAGACAACTTCGTTGCACTTCTTGCAGCGCTTGTCGTAGCCGATTGGACCAAAATCGTCGCGGTGCAACTGATTGAACTGAATCTTCTCGCTGGTCTCAATCGCGTTGTAAATACGGACCGGAATCGCAACCAGCAGAAAGCGTATGTGACCTTTCCAGATCGATCTCATATCAATCTCTCCTCACGGCGGATTATGCCATGGATTGCACAAATTTCCACAGATTATTCAAATCCGGATTAATTCAGATGGAATGCAGAAGCGCGTTGCGCATGGCGCCTGCGGTTTGCCAACGCTGTGCAGGATCCTTTGCAAGCGCCCTATTGATAATTTCACATACCGCTTGTGGAATCTGAGGTGCCCGCTGCTGCAAAGGTATCGCAGGCTGCTCGAAAATGGCCCGAATCGTGTCGTTGACACTCCCGTTTTTACTGAGGTTTAGCGCCAGTGAGCCGGTTAACAGACTGTATGCCGTCATGCCGACAGCATAGATATCTGACTGCGGCTTGACGTCGCGAAAATTGCGCAACTGCTCCGGTGGCATGTACGCCAGTGTGCCGGCCATTTCGCCCGCCATCGTCACGCCACTCATGCCTGAATGAGTAAAGCTTTTGGCCAAACCAAAATCCGTTAACTTCGCGACCAGGTTCGGTGACTGACCCGCAACGAGAATATTTTGGTCCTTAAAGTCGCGATGAATGTAGCCCTGTGCATGCGCAAACGAGAGTGCGTCGAGCGCTTGCGAGATGATCGCAATACCGTCCTCGTAAGAAAGCCGCCCGCCCTGGTCTTCTGCGAGTTTTTGAGCATCACAGCCGTCAACAAATTCCGATACGAGATAGACCACGCCATTATGTGTGCCGCGATCGATGAATTCGACAATGTTCTTATGTTTCAGTGCGGCGGCGACATCAATCTCGCGCATAAAGCGGCGCATCGCTTTGTCGCTGACAGCAAACTCCGGAAGCAGCGTCTTGATCGCAACAGCTCGTCCGCTATGTTGCTCGCGTCCCAGCATCACGCAACCCATTCCACCGCGACCTAACAACCTAACCGTATCGTAACCAGGAATTGACTGCGGCGAGCGCTTCAGCTCGATGCGACAGTCTTCACAAAGAAACGTCAGGTGTTCATCCGGCGCTGATGCCTGGGCCTGCTCTCGTCTGCCGCAGTTAACACACTCAACCATCACCAGAACTGGTCGCGCCGGCATGCCCGCATCCTGAGTTGTTTCCGACAGGTCTCTCGAATCCGTTGTTGTGACTTCAACCACCAGAATCGTTTCGCCGCACTGGATGCGATCGCCGTTTTTAAGAAACGCATCGTTCACTCGCCGTCCGTTGAGAAAAGTCCCGTTGGTCGATCCGAGATCGCGCAAATAGGAATGCGGCGGGTTCATTTCGAGTAGGCAATGATGACGCGAGAAATATCGATCGTCGGGCAGGCACAGATGAGCGTCAGGGCTGCGGCCGATCAGAAAGCTGTCGTGCTGAGTAAACGAAAAGATACGGCCTTTGTATGGGCCGGATGTGACTTTCAGATTGACCTGCATGGGTGTTAGCGATTGATCGAGAGATCGTCAAACGCTATTTCGTGGATATCGCTTGTGTAGAGTCCTGCGCGGCCACGCCTGAAGTTTTCGGTATCGGTAATGCGCGTCAGGTACTGCCCGTTAACATAAAACGACAACTCGGTACCTCTTATTCTTACTTCGAGAATGTTCGGAGTACTGCCGGAATGAATTGCGTCTGATTTTGTGCGTGTAACCACCGACGACTGATTTCCATCCTTGTGCTTGATGATCTCATACTCGGGATCATCACTCGGATAGATTAGCAATGCATAGTCTTCAAGCTGCTTCGCTTTTGATTGCGCGCAATGGACCATCAAACCGAAACCTGCCGACGGCACTTCACCATCAACGCTTCGCGCGGTAACTTTCACTGTCGCGTTTTCAGTATTGTAGTCATCCGAAGGCGCATACATCACGACGAACGTACGCTCCTTTGACTCCATGTGATACTCGCCGCCTTCGTAAAAGATTCTGCCGTACGGCGATGTGCCGACGCCCCATTTCTGTTGGCTGAAGTCGTCGGTTAGCGACGCAGGCGCAGCGATGTTTGCATTGGCGTTTGTGTTGGAAACGTTCGCGTTCACCGTAACGTTGCTGTTGCGATTCTCGTTGCGAGTGTTCGCATTCAGGTTGTTTGTGTTGGACGACGATCCAAGACTTGCAAGCACGATCAGCATGACCACGAGGCCAAGGCCGATAACCACTACCGCAGCCACTCCGCCGAGAATCCACCAGATCGCGTTTGACTTTTTGCGCGCAGGCACGCTTGTAGGCCCCGGCGTCCACTGTTGTTGCGGCGGCGGTGGAGGTGGTGCTGGTCGCGGAGTAACGACTTGTGGCTGTGGCCGGTAAATCTCTGTCGGCGGAGGCTCCGCGGTATCTCTCGCTGAAGGATACCTGACCGTCGCGTTTAGATCGGGCGCGGTCGCGGCATCGCTCGCGAGCGGAGTTCCATCCTCCAAACAAAAATTCAGGGACGGATCGGTGTAAGTGCGATTACAAGTTGGGCAGCGCTTCATTTTTTAACCGCGAGATTATAGCAATCTGTGTAATCCGTGTAATCTGTGGCTTAAGCTCTAATCGGCTTTCCGCATCGACCACAGAATTTTGTCCCGGCAGGATAACTGCTCCGGCACCCGGCGCAGAAGACCTCGACCGGCTTCGGCGGGCGCCAGTCGAGCGACGCAGTGCCAATCGGAATTCCGCATCGTCCGCAGAACTTCGTACCGGCAGCATACTCATGGCGGCAACGCGGACAAATGACACCGCTCGATGGCGAGGATTGCACGTCCATAGAGAGAGGCTGAAACGTCGTATTGCCGCATCGTCCGCAAAACTTCACGCCCTCCGCGAAACGCGAATGGCACTTCGTGCATATCACTACTGCAAGCGTCGTTGAATGTACGCCATGTTGGCTGTCGAGACTTCCACCGCGCGAGGGTGTCAACTGATTGCTCGAAACTCCGATCTTGAGTTGAGCTTCAATGATCTGCTCGGCAATGTCACTGCGAATCTCGATCACGCG
>DASUYO010000238.1:0-13186 GCA_036377375.1 Pyrinomonadaceae bacterium | reverse complement strand
TTCGCGTCCGTGAGGCGTGCGAGGATGATGCTGCGTTCAGTAGTGCGACCGAAGCTGGTTTCGAAAAAGTGGACGAGAGGCAGGCGAATCTCGCGCAGTTCAATCGACTGAATAAGCAAAGTAAGAAGGTGTTCCTCCGTGACAGGCATTATGCACGATTGATGCTGTTGCAGTCATGCGATCAGAGATATACTCACGCGCAGGTTTATTCCACCCATGAACCTTTCAGCAACACTATGCTACGGAATCGCATTGGCCTTCCTTGGCCCGCTAAAGAAGTTTGGCTCCAGAACTCCGACCATTACGCGGTTTGATTCGAACGAAAATTATTTCGAACAACGTGTAGCAGAAACATCGCACTACCACACTTTGTTCAGGCCTTTCGTCTCATTTGAGGGTAAGACTGTTTTGGAACTTGGCTGCCACACCGGCTATTTGCTTCATAGTTTTCTACAACATCAAAACTTTACGGCCATCGGCGCCGACCTGGTTCCCGATTACCTGCAAGCTGCTCGGCAAATCTATGGAGAGAGTATTCAGTTCATTCAGACGACACCGACTACTATTCCACTACCCGATAACAGCGTCGATGTGGTTTACACCATCGACACCGTCGAACATCTAAGTCGACCTAAAGAGCTCTTCATGGAAGTTTTTCGAGTAATGAAACCAGGGGGTCGCTTTTTGATTCACTTCAATCCCTGGCTTCATCCGCACGGCAGTCATCTCGAGGACATCATTGCCTTTCCGTGGCCTCATGTGTTCTTTTCAATGAACACACTTCTAAACGTGGCTGCGAAGCTCTACGACTCACCCGCGTACGCGACAAGCTGCTACTTTTACGATATGGAAGGAAAGAAAAAGCCGAACCCATTTGTTAATGCCGGCACCTGGCAAACTTACCTGAACTACATGACGATCAAAAAATTCAATCGGCTGCTAAAGGAATTGCCGTTTGAGCTTCGGCACCAGGAGCGTATTGGATTCGGCGGTAAGACTTTCAAGATTAGTCGCATGGTGCGCGGATTAGCGCAAGTACGCGTACTTGATGAATTCTTCACCAGTGTTCTCTTTACGGTGCTGACAAAACCGTAGCCACCAAAAAGCACAAATATTTTTCAGTCATTTTCGGGCCTTTGTGCTTTTTGTGGCTCGCTTCCTTGACCAGCAAAAATGAAACTGGTAAAAGGCTCGCACAATTTTCCTACCGGCCTCGGCTGTTCTCCGGTATTCCTCTCACTAATGTGTGGAGTTGGTAAACTTTTAAACTCAAAGGGAGATTAGTATGCGCCTGATTAGCCCCCATCGTCTCACGCGAGGCGTGCTGTTTTTATCGTTAATTCTCATTGCCGCGATTGCGGCCTCTCTAATGGTGCGCCCGTCGTCAGCGATCACCAACAACGGAAGTATGACGACACTTGATTCTCCGCTCACGGAAAACTTCAATACGCTCGCAACCGCTGGAACCGCAAACGCCTGGTCCGATAATTCGACAATTGGGGGAATGTATGCGCAGTTCGTTGCGGTGCCTACGAACCCGACCACCTATATAGCAGACGCGGGAACAAGTAATACCGGCGCGATTCACAGTTATGGCACCGGCACAAATACCGAACGCGCGCTCGGGTCAGTTGCGTCGGGTACCACGGGCGACATCTACTTTGGCTTCAAACTCACGAACAATACCGGCAATACCATCACTTCTCTCGATGTGTCTTACGTCGGCGAGCAGTGGCGCAACGGTGGCAACACCGCCGCACAGCAATTGGATTTCCAGTATCGAGTTGCAGCCCCCGGTACCGTTACGGATATCAATACCCCTGCACCGGGTTGGACGGATTTCGATGCGCTCGATTTTGTCAGTCCTGTAGTGGGTGCAACTGCGACCGCGTTGGATGGTAATGCTGCCGCAAACCGGACGGCTAAGTCAGGCACGATTACACTCATCGCGAACGCGGGACAGGAAATTTGGCTGCGCTGGAAAGATACCAACGACGCCGGAAACGATCACGGTCTGGCTGTCGACGATCTTTCAGTCACGCCGCATGGTGGACCAGGTATAAATCTTTCCATCAACGATGCGTCGGTAACTGAAGGTAACGGCGGTACAACGACTGCTACCTTCACGGTCAGCCTCTCCGCACCTGCTGGTCCGAGCGGCGTCACGTTCGACATCTCTACACAAGACAACAGCGCGACTACCGGCGATAACGATTATGTAACGAAAACTTTGCTAGCTCAGACCATTCCGTCTGGGCAGACGAGCTACACGTTCGACGTCACTGTCAACGGCGATACTACATTCGAACCAAACGAAACATTCTTCGTCAACGTGACGAACGTCACGAATGCCACGGTTACCGATGGCCAGGGTGTCGGCACGATCACGAATGACGACTGTCCACCTGCGCCCGGTGATGTGGTGATTAGTCAGGTTTACGGTGGCGGAGGCAACAGCGGCGCGCTGTTCACCAACGATTTCATTGAGCTCTTCAACCAGGGAGCGACTCCGGTTAATCTCAGCGGATGGTCGGTGCAATACCAGTCCGCGGCCGGCACGGGTACATGGCAGGTAACTCCACTGACGGGAACAATCAGCCCGGGCGGCTATTATTTAGTTCAAGAAGCATCGAATGCGGCAGTCGGCGCTCCACTACCCACACCCGACGCCACCGGCACAATCGCGATGGCAGGCGGCGCCGGCAAGGTCGCACTCTCGAGCACGACGACAGCGTTCAATGGTTCATGCCCGACATGCGTTGTTGACATGGTCGGCTATGGCACGACCGCGAGTTGTTTCGAAGGCGCTGGTCCAACCGGAAACACAAGCAACACCACCGCAGCGCTTCGCAAGCGTGGTGGCTGTTTCGACTCCGACAACAACAACATTGACTTCGCAGTCGGTTCGCCTAACCCGCGCAACACGTCGTCGCCAACGAACAACTGCACACCGATCTCGCTCAACATTCACGACATCCAGGGCAGCGGAGCAACAACGCCTTATGACGGACAGTTCGTCAGCACCAGCGGCATTGTTACTGCGCGCAAGAGCAATGGTTTCTTCCTGCAAAACAGCGAGGCCAACTACGACATGGATGCCGCCACTTCCGAGGGAATCTTCGTCTTCACTTCGAGCTCACCAACAGTCCTCGTTGGTGACGCCGTTGGGATCCTGGGCACAGCGGGAGAGTTCCAAAACCTAACGCAAGTCGAGAGCACGTTGCCCGGCGACGTCACGGTGACGTCATCCGGAAATCTGCTCCCGGTGCCGGTGGTGCTCACGACAACTATTCTCAATCCGGCCGGCACACCCGATCAGCTCGAGCGCTTCGAGTCGATGCGCATGCACGCTGACAATCTCGTATCAGTGGCGCCAACAAACAATTTCGGGGAGACGTTCACTGTGCTCGAAGGCGTCACGCGCCCGCTACGCGAGCCGGGTATCGAATACGGCCTACCGATTCCACCCGACCCGACTACAAATACTGTCGACTGCTGCATCCCGATCTGGGATCGCAACCCCGAGAGAATCATGATCGATAGCGATGGGTTGGCAGGCGCAACGGCGTTCTCAGTTACCTCGAATGTGACCTTCTCGAACGTCACGGGGCCGTTGGATTTCACTTTCGGTGATTACAAGATCGATCCCGAAGCACCACCGGCACACTCGGCAAATATGAGTGCGGTGCCGGTGCCGACGCCCGTAGCGGGAGAGTTCACCGTTGCCGGCTACAACCTCGAGAACTTCAACAACGAGGCAACTAAACGACAGAAAGCAGCGCTGGCGATTCGCGACGTACTGCACTTGCCTGATGTCGTCGGCACGATCGAGGTCTTTGAATTATCAGGTCTCCAGGCACTCGCAGCGGAAATCGAAAGCATTTCCGGTGTTCACTACGAGGCGCGTTTGATCGAAGCTGACGGTACTTCTGGCGATGCCGATCAGGATGTAGGTTTCCTGATCAAGACGTCTCGCGTGCAGATCGATAGCGTGACGCAGATCGAAAAGCCGGGGTGCGATGGCACTGCTGCCAACTGCAACAACTTCATCGATCCGAACACGAACGCACCGGCGCTGCTGAACGATCGTCCGCCGCTCGTGTTGCGAGCTACGGTCGATGCAGCGACTCTGAATCCACGGCAGGTGATTATCGTCGTTAACCACTTGCGCTCCTTCATCGATATCGAATTAGTGACCGGTGAAGGTGTGCGTGTGCGCGCCAAGCGCAAGGCGCAAGGTGAGTTCCTCGCAGACCTCTTGCAGGAGCTCCAGACGGACAATCCGGGAATCCCGATCATGTCGGTCGGCGATTACAACGCATACCAGTTCAACGACGGCTACACCGATCCGATTGCAACAATCAAAGGTACACCGACGGCGGACGATCAGATGGTCGTTGACGCGAGTCCGGACGTTGTCAATCCCGACTTCATCAACCTCTCGGATGGTTTGCCTGCGGATCAACAGTACAGTTTCATCTTCGAAGGGACGCCACAGTTAATCGATCACCAGATCATCAACACCGTGGCTGCGTCGTACCTCCAGCGTTATCACATCGCGCGCAACAACTCCGATTTTCCGGAAGTGCCCGGGTCGTTATTTGCAAGCGATGTGACGAGGCCGGAGCGAAATTCCGATCACGACATGCCGGTCGCGTATTACAAGTTCCCGAACGCAGCAACTACCACAACAGTGTCGGATGCCTCGGCTGTGTACAGTGCTTCTGCTCAGACCGTTGCGCTGTCGGCGACTGTCACGACCGCGGCTGGAACTGTGAATGAAGGAACAGTCACCTTCACAGTTAGGGACGCGAGTAATAACGTGATTGGATCGCCAGTGGTGGGTAGTGTTTCGGGTGGAGTCGCAACGGCGAATTACACTTTGCCGGCTGGGACAACGCCGCAGGCTCTCACGATCACTGGTGCATTCAGTGGCGGAACTTTCACAGCTCCGAGCACCGATACCGCAACGTTATCGGTGAGCTTCAACATCTGCCTGCTTTACGATCCAACGAAGGCAGTGAAGAGTGGAGCGACGTACCCGCTCAAGATTCAGCTCTGCGACGTTAACGGCAACAACGTTTCCTCAGCGGATATCGTTCTTCATGCCGTGAACGTGCAGCAGGTCTCAACTTCGGCTTACGGCGATGTAATCACCTCAGGCAATGCGAACCCGGATAACAACTTCCGGTTCGATACCAGTTATTACATCCTGAACCTGAAGACGACTGGGCTGAGTACGGGAACTTACAAACTGTACTTCACTGCTGGAAATGATCCGGTCCTACACTCGTTGGACTTCCAGGTGAAGTAGGCTCTGCCGATGTGACGGGATTCTTGTCACCTTGACGAGAATCCTGTCATCTTGAAAATAAGGACTTTTTTGCGTATTGACCCGATCTCAGAAGCTCTGCTAAAAGCATGATCAGGTCTTGATCGATCCCACTAAGTCGGGGTCGGGACGGAGCACTAAGGTTCAACCATTCGGCTCGATTGAACCGGCGTGAGCCACTCGATCCTGACTTGCCCCAAGCAAATATTAGCCGCAGATGAACGCAGATGAACGCAGATGACGCAGATCGGATCTGCGTCATCTGCGTTCATCCGTGGCTAAACTATTCCGTTGAGATCTGGTCCTGTTTATTGAGTGCGGCATGTAGCGTGTGCCATGCCAGAGTGGCGCATTTAACCCGGACCGGAAACTCGCGTACGCCGGCGAAGATCTTCAAGTTACCGAGGTGGTTCTCCTCGGTCTCTTCATTGAGCTCGCCAGTCACCATCGAGTGAAACTCCTCAAAGAGGTTCTCGGCTTGTTCTTTGCTCTTGCCTTTGACGGCCTGCGTCATCATGCTCGCCGAAGCCTTAGAGATCGCGCACCCCGATCCTTCAAATCCGATTTCCTTCACTTGATCGTCTTCGAGATCCAGATAGATAGTGAGTTGATCGCCGCAGAGTGGATTGTAGCCTTCAGCCGTATGGTTGGCGCTCTCGAGCTTGCGAAAGTTTCGAGGCTTCTTGTTATGGTCCAGGATGACCTGCTGGTAGAGCTCGCTTAATTCAGACATGGATCAACTAAATATCTCAATCACACGTTCAATCGTGCGGGCGAGCACGTCGATCTCTTCCTTTGTGTTGTAGAAAGCAAACGACGCGCGCGCGGTTGCGGGCACGTTGAATCTTTGCATCACGGGCTGCGCACAGTGGTGGCCCGCGCGAACAGCAATTCCTTCCTGGTCGAGAATCGTGCCGATATCGTGCGGGTGAATGTCGTCAATCACAAACGACACCACACTAGCCTTGTTTTTTGCTGTGCCGATAATGCGCACACCTTCAATCGCCGAAACGCGCTCAGTCGCGTAACGCAGCAACTCCGCTTCGTAAGCAGCCGCACGCTCGCGTCCAATGCTGTTCAAATAATCGATCGCGGCGCCGAGTCCGATCTGCGATGCAATCGCCGGTGTGCCCGCTTCAAACCTGTTCGGTGGATCCGCGTAGGTCGTCTTCTCGAAGGTGACGGTCTTGATCATGTCGCCGCCGCCCTGAAACGGATTCATCTCTTCGAGCAGTTCAAGTTTTCCGTACACGATACCGCTGCCAGTCGGTGCGAACATCTTGTGTCCGGAAAAGACGTAAAAGTCGGCATCGAGATCCTGCACGTCAAGGGGCATGTGTGGCGCGGCTTGAGCACCGTCGATCAGCACCGGCACACCATATTTGTGTGCCTGCGCAATCATCTCTTTGATCGGATTGATCGTGCCGAGCGCATTGGAAACGTGCATTACTGCGACGAGCTTTGTGCGCTCGTTCAATAGGCCATCGTACTCGTCGAGCAGCAACTCGCCCGCGTCGTTCATCGGAATCACACGCAGGCGCGCGCCTTTCTCTTCGCAGAGCATCTGCCAGGGCACGATGTTGGCGTGATGTTCCATCGCGGAGATGATGATCTCGTCGCCGGCGCCGATGAACTTGCGTCCATAGCTGTGCATCACGAGATTGATTCCTTCAGTAGCTCCACGTACGAAGATGCACTCGCGCACGTCACGCGCATTGATGAAGCGCTTCACTTTTTCACGTGCGCCTTCGTAAGCGGTGGTTGCTTTCTGGCTCAGGTAATGAACGCCGCGATGAATGTTTGAATGCTCTTGTTCGAGATACACGCTGCCGCGATCGATGACGACTTGCGGCACTTGCGAGGAGGCTGAGTTGTCGAGATAGATAAGCGGTTTGCCGTTTACGGTTTGTTGCAGCACGGGGAAGTCAGCACGTATGCGCTCTACGTCCCAAGTGGCTGCGACAACCGGTTCGGGTGTTGAAAGTATTCCGGTACTCAAATCTAAGCCTCCAGGCTCGTGTGCAACTGCCGCAGCACAGTCTCGTTGAGCTGAGATCTGATCGACTCGATCTTGATCTTCTCAACTACCTCTTCCGCAAATCCGTAAGTCAACAAGCTGCGGCCCAGCTCGGGATTGAGCCCACGCGTTTCGAGATAGAACAACTCTTCCTCATCGATCTGCCCGACTGCCGCTCCGTGCGCGCACTTCACATCGTCCGCAAAAATCTCCAACTGAGGCTTCGTATCCACGTGTGCTTTATCCGACAACAAGAGATTCTTATTCGTCTGCATCGCATCAGTCTTCTGTGCTCCGTGACGAACAAATATCTTGCCGTTGAACACCGCGCGCCCGTTGCCATCAAGAATTCCCTTATATAACTGATGACTGGTGCAATGAGGTTGTTTGTGATCGATCACTGAATGCGTGTCAGTGTGTTGGCCCGATTCGACCATGTAAAGACCATCAACAGAAGTCTCTGCACCTTCGTGATCCATCACCACCGAGATGTCATGTCGCGACAGTTGCGCCCCGAGATTGATCGATGTCGTATTGTAACGGCTCGATCGGCCAAGCTCTGCCGAAGTCATTGAAACGTGAAATGCGTTTTTGCTTTCGCGCTGGAGACGGTAGTGCTCGAGCTGTGCGCCGTCTTTAAGCACGATCTCTGCGATCGCGTTGGTGAAATACCTGCCGCCGTTGTTAGGAAAATAACTCTCGATCAGCGTCGCCGAACTGTTTTCTTCAGCTACAACCAGCAATCGCGGAAAACTCGCACCGTTCTCGGCGTCAGCAACGAACGTTATTTGCAAAGGCGTTTCGAGCTTCACGTTCTTTGGGATCCACAGAAAAACGCCTGATTGCAGAAAGGCCGTGTTCAGGGCGGTCAGTCCGTTGTTGTGATAACCGGCGTTGCGCGCCAGGTATTTGCGAACAAGCTTGTTGTATCTGGCATCAGCAACCGCGCTAAACAGATCGATCGCGACGACGTCTTGCAGTCCGGTGGTTATCGAAAGATCTTCGCGCAGAAAACCGTTCACTACGACGAGGTGAGCATTAGCTGTTTCCGGATATGCGAAACGATTCACGTCGGCAACAGCAATCTCGCCGCTGCCGAGCGCCGGCACGAAGTCCTCTTTCGCCAGCGCCGCCAGGTTCGTGTATTTCCACTCTTCATCTTTTACCGACGGAAACCCGATCTGCTCAAACCGATCCATTGCGCTGCTGCGCACAAGCTCGAGCCACACTACCGACGGTGAAAGCTCGCGCACATTGCGAAACGCTGCCTGGTAAGTGTTTTCTGACTTAACGAGTTCAGTGACCATTCCTTAATTGGCCGGCGCTCCCGCTCCCTTTCCATTGTCTGCCGTTTTGATCCAGTCGTAACCCTTCGATTCCAGCTCCAGCGCCAGCTCCTTGCCACCTTCTCGCGCGATTCGACCGTCTGCGAGCACATGCACGAAGTGCGGAACGATGTAGTTCAAAAGCCGCTGATAGTGTGTGACGACGATGATTGCGTCGTCGGGCGTATGCAGTTGATTGACGCCGTGTGCAACAATGCGCAGCGCATCGATGTCGAGTCCCGAATCCGTTTCGTCCAGCACTGCAAGTCTTGGTTGTAGCACTGCCATTTGAAGTATTTCGTTTCGTTTCTTCTCGCCGCCCGAGAAACCTTCGTTAACGGAACGCGTCATGAAGCTCGCATCCATCTCGACCACTTTGGCGCGTTCTTTCAGAAGATCCTTGAACTCGAGTGGATCGAGCTCTTCTTCACCGCGATGCTTGCGCTTCTCGTTGTAGGCCAGACGCAGAAACTGCGCATTCGAAACGCCCGGCACTTCGATCGGATACTGAAATGCCATGAACACGCCTTCGCGCGCGCGCTCGTCAGGCGACATTTCGAGAAGGTTGCGACCCTCGTAGATAACCTCGCCTGCAGTGACTTCATATTGCGGATGTCCCGCGAGCACCTTGGCAAGCGTAGACTTCCCGGAACCATTCGGTCCCATGATGGCGTGAATCTCACCCTTGTTGACCGTCAGGTTGATGCCTTTCAGAATCTCTTTGCCATCAATTCCTGCGTGTAAATTTTTAATTTCTAACATCTGATCCGTGTTACCCAACGCTGCCTTCCAGTTTCAACCCCAACAATCTTTGCGCCTCAACCGCAAACTCCATCGGCAACTGCAAGAACACATCCTTGCAAAAACCATTGATGATCAACGACACCGCGTCTTCCTGTGAGATTCCGCGCTGCTGCAAGTAAAAGAGTTGCTCTTCACTAATCTTCGAAGTTGACGCCTCATGCTCCACACTCGAAGTGTTATTCATCACTTCAATGTACGGGAAAGTATTCGCACCGCAGTCAGATCCGATCAGCATCGAGTCACACTGCGTGTAGTTGCGCGCGCCCTCGGCCTTCGGCATCACTTTCACCAATCCGCGGTAGCTGTTGTTTGACTTACCCGCGGCAATTCCCTTCGAGATGATCGTGGAGCGAGTGTTCTTCCCAAGGTGAATCATCTTGGTGCCGGTATCGGCCTGCTGCGCATGATTCGTCAGCGCCACTGAGTAAAACTCTCCGATCGAGTTATCACCCTGGAGAATGCACGATGGATACTTCCAAGTGATCGCCGATCCGGTTTCCACCTGCGTCCATGAGATCTTCGAGTTCCTGCCAGCGCACTTGCCTCGCTTCGTGACGAAGTTGTAGATACCGCCGCGTCCTTCTTCATCACCGGCGTACCAGTTCTGCACTGTCGAGTATTTGATCTGTGCGTCGTCAAGCGCGACGAGCTCGACTACTGCTGCGTGAAGCTGGTTCCGATCAAACTTCGGCGCCGTGCATCCCTCGAGATACGAAACGTACGAGCCCTCTTCCGCAACGATCAGTGTCCGCTCAAACTGTCCTGACTCTGCGTTGTTGATGCGGAAGTACGTTGACAACTCCATGGGACAACGCACGCCCTTCGGGATGAAACAGAAACTGCCGTCAGAGAAGACCGCGCTATTCAACGCCGCGAAGAAGTTGTCGTTAGTCGGCACGACTGAGCCGAGATATTTTTTTACCAACTCCGGATAATCTCGGATTGCTTCCGTGAAAGAGCAGAAGATTACGCCGTGCTTCTTCAGTTTCTCTTTGTACGTCGTCGCAACAGACACGGAATCGAAAACAGCATCGACAGCAACACCCGCCAACTGTTTCTGTTCCTGCAACGGGATACCGAGTTTCTCGAAAGTGCGGAGCAGCTCGGGATCGACCTCGTCGAGACTCGCTTTCGTCGGCTTCTGCTTTGGCGCGCTGTAATAAATGATGTCCTGGTAATCAATCTCGGGATATTTGAGATTGGGCCAGTGCTTTGGCTCCGTCATGGTGAGCCAGTGCCTGAAAGCCTTCAGACGAAACTCCAGCATCCAGTCAGGCTCGTTCTTCTTCGCGACGATCAGACGAATAGTGTCTTCAGTCAAACCGCGCGGAATCACGTCTGACTCGATATTGGTGACGAAGCCGTATTTGTATTCCTGTCTACTTAAAAGTTCTGCTGTACTCATGAGGTTTCTTCTAAACTCGATTATCTTTCTGCCTGATTCCCTGAATCTGGTGCAGCGCCGCGTCGACGTTTGCTTCTGTTCCCAGCAACTGCGAAAGCGTGATCTCAGCGAGTGCGTTATCGACAATCTGGTGCAGCTCAACGATCACCGGACGAATGCCGCAATCACCCGTGTGAACACATGCGTCGAGCACACCTGCGTAGCTCTTGCAGTGTGACTCAGCCGGCTCGCCCTCGAGAACGCGTATCACCTGGTTCAAGCGAATCTCTGACGCGGGCCGCGCGAGCGAGTAGCCGCCTTTGATACCGCGCGTCGACTGAACCAGCCCGGCTTTGCTCAAAATCCACATCAACTTGCCGGCGTTGGCGCTGGAGATGCCTTCGAGCCGCGCGACCTGCGAGAGCGTCAACGATTCGCCCATCGTTTCAGCACGGGCGAGTTGCAACAGGCAGCGCAGGCCGTATTCTTCTTGAGCCGATATCTTCATCTCACGCCTAAATCATTAACCTGAGGCATCTTAGCTTAAACCTTACTTTTAAGTCAAGATTAGCCGCAGATGAACGCAAATGAACGCTGATCTGCGTTTATCTGCGAAAATCTGCGGCTAAAGTTTGAAGTCGAAGTCGATATACCCGGCGATACGCGCGGGTTTGCCGTTGAAGGTTGTCGGTGGAAACACCCAAGCGCGGGCAGCCTCCTCGGCCGCTGCTCGAAGCAGTATCGGCCCCTCAGAGTTGGTGATCCAGATCTTTCCGGTTTCATCCACGATCGCAAACACGCGAACAGTCCCCACGACTTGGTGCGACTTTGCGGCAGGCGGGTAATTCGGCGTTACTCGCTTCGTTTCCCGGCCACTCAGAGAGCCGGCACTGACGAGCTGTGGCTCCGGAGCAGGTGACGAAGACGTACTTGGCGGCGGTACAGGCGCAGTTTGGGCCGGTTGAGAATCGGAATTTCCGTTTGAGGCAGTTGGCTTAGTAGCAAAGGGATTCGGAATCTTGTTGGTGACTGCATCGAGCGCCTGTGAGCGTCCAAGCGAGGTCACCTGAAACTGCGACGAAGCCATCTTCTCGCGGGCGGTCAGATACTCAGTCTGCCATTTGGCGCGATCGTCGTCGTTTCGCGCCAGCGAGAGGCGAATGCCGAGCACGTCTTCCTGTAGCGCGAGCGCATCGTAAGAGCGCCCTTCTTCTTTCGAAATGTCTTTCGCCTGCGCGATCACTCGCTCAAGCAACGTTCGAACGCGATCGAGGTCACCGTTGGCCTCGGCGGGCAGATCGGGATCGCTGTAATCGATGCCATAACTGCGATAACGCGCAAGGTGTGCGCGAATACCATTGATTGTCTGGCCCGCAGCAGCAAAGTAAGTTCGAATCGATTCGTCCTTTTGCGTCGCGCGCGCCAGAAACGTCTCTTCCAGCAACGACTGCGAGCGGCCGTAATTCCCATCTTCCAGGTAAATCCCGAGTAACATCAGGGTCGCGACATTGCGAAGGGTGACGTCGTTGGCTGTCGCGCGAATATTTTCGAGCTCAACAGCCGCACTTTGCAACTGATGCACTGCGGCCAGCGCCCGCGCACGCTCAATCCGGCGTAAAAGCGGATTAGCGGCTGCGCCACTTTCGCTGGAGCCAGTCGACTGCCCCACCGCGAGAACGGCTGTAATCAGGATAAAAATTGTCGGGAGGATTCGATGGATATAGGGGCGAAAGTACTCAAAAGACCTCAAATTGTTGGCTCCCTCAAACAGAAAAGCGAGCGTAAATGCTCGCTTTAGGTTGGTATCAATTTGACGAAGCCCATTATGGCCGGAACCGGGCTATGGACGCAAGCGGGACCTTTTGTAAGGAGTGGTAAAATGCAGCTATGAGTTCGTTGCCCGCCAATAATCTGATCGTGAAAGGGATAGGGGATTTGCATCACAAGCGCGAAACAATCGCAGCACTGCTCGTGGCGATCGGTGCACCAAAACTCCGCAGTCTAGGCTTGGAAGTACCTGAAGATTTACCCGCAAATCCTGAACATCGCCTCTACGACCTTTTGTCAGTCAGCGAGCCTGACTCAGCCCACTCCAGATACAATTCTCTAACCCTCTAACTGGCTCTGCACGAAAGTCGAATTGCCTTTGTTCAGCCTGCGAAGCAGGCGTAAGCGTAAAGCCTGGGGCGCAAGCCCCAGGTGGTGAATTTGCATTTCAGGATGGAGCCCGCACTAGCGGGCGAAAGCTTGCAACCTGAAGACTGTCGCCCGTTTCACGGGCTGCAGAACATTTATTCCGAGATCCTGGGGCTTGCGCCCCAGGC
>DASUYO010000237.1:0-20313 GCA_036377375.1 Pyrinomonadaceae bacterium | reverse complement strand
ACTCGAATCGTAATTGAACACCGGGCGAGTTGTTTCCCGTGCGATGTTCTTGAGCTTATCGGTTGCCGCCTGGTCCACCGCAGTGATATCGGCGGGCGCGATGATCGAGCGTGTGAGCACGTCGCCCTGTTTGTAGTCGTCGTTGAAAGTGGAAGAACGATTAGTGAAGAGAAGAAGGGTTGTCAGGATAACGAGAACGGTACAGCCAATGAGAAATCGCGTCCGTGGCTGGAAGACCATCAGCGGGCGCATTGCGTAAGCGAGTATCTTATCGCGCGCCTGATTGATGGGGGTTTTGAATCGTGGACGAAGTCCCATAGCAATAACGGAACCGAGCGCGGTAGCGCCGGGTCAATCTCTATTAAGGAGCGTCATTGGAAGTTTGACCCGGCGCTACCGCGCTCGGTTCTGTATTAAGCGGCGGCCAGATTGCGTGCAAGCACGGCTCCAGCCTTTTCCAGCAAAGCATCAAGTGTCGACGGCTTGATGGCCGAGATGACAACAGTTTCGCCGCTATCAAGTTGTCGCGCCTGGCGGACAGCCGCTTCCAACGTCTCCGGCCCAACCAGATCAGCTTTGTTTAGCGCCAGGATCGAAGGAATCTCAGCCAACTTCAGCTCGGCCAGAATTCGTTTTACTGATTGAACTTGTTGCACCCAGCGCGGGTTCGAGATGTCTACAGCGTGAATCAGTAACGTGCTGTCGCTAATCTCCTCCAGCGTGGCCCGGAAAGCCGAAATTAGATCAGGCGGCAATGCTCGAATAAATCCGACAGTGTCGTTGATGATCACTTCCTGCTCGCGTGGCAATCGCAAGCGGCGCGAGGTCGGATCGAGCGTTGCAAACATTCGCTGCTCCGCGTGCACGTCGCTCTTTGTCAGCGAGTTCAATAGTGTTGATTTGCCCGCGTTGGTGTAACCGACAATTGAGATCACCGGTAGCGCGTGTCGCGTACGTGCTTTGCGGCGTTGCTGACGCCGTTGGCGCTGCGCTTCAATTTCACGCTCGAGGCGATTGATGCGATCGCGAACGCGACGTCGATCCGTTTCGAGTTTGGTTTCACCAGGACCTCTGCCGCCGATACCGCCCGCCAAACGCGAGAACGCCGAATCCTGACCGGCTATGAGACGAGGCAGCAGGTATTTTAACTGCGCCAGCTCAACCTGGATCTTTCCTTCTTTCGATTGTGCGCGTTGCGCGAAGATGTCGAGGATCAACTGCGAGCGATCGATGACTTTCAGATCCGTCGCTTCTGATAGTGAGCGCACTTGTGCAGGCGACAACTCGCTATCGAAGACGACCATGTCTGCGCCGAGTTGCAGCGCGCGAATGATCAGTTCGTCGAGCTTGCCTTTGCCCAGCACTGTTCGGGGATCGATTGCTGCACGACGTTGAATGATGCGGTCCTGGACCACGACACCTGCGGACGCCGCTAACTCGGCGAGTTCTGCCATCGATTCTTCAGCGTCTGCGAGTGAACCGGTCGCGACGCCGACTAGTATCGTGCGATCGCGCACTTCCGCACGCCGCGCGGTGCGACGATTGCGCGCCATCTCTTCTTCGAGCGAGTTGATCAGCGCCCGAAAATCCTGATTGAGTTGCGACGGAATCCTCGGTTCAAGGAACGCATAGAGTTCGGGTGTGGTGCCGTTCTCGAGCTCACCTGCGTGTAACGGTAACAAGTGTGCCGCACGCACAAGACCGGGCAGTCCTGATTCAGCATCGACGTCGATCGCCGCGATCAGATCGAGGCGCAGCAGTGCGAGGTCTGTTAAGTCGTCTTGTGTGAGCGGCTCGCCACGCAGATGTGTATGGACACAGCGAAGCCCGCGAAACCTTCCCGAGGCGACACGAACACGTTTGAAATCCGGCAGCTCGATGCGACGATTGTCGCCGACCATCACGTACTGGATGTGTCCCTGACGATCGATGAGTGCTCCGATTTGTCTGCGCGTTTCGTGAGACAGTTCGCCTAGCTGTCGTGCGAATTCAGGGGTGACGATCTGGTCGGGAGGTATGCGCCGAGTGTACAGCTTTTCGATGCGCCGCAGTTGATTTGGTTTCAGCCCGAGAGTGTTACCTAAAACGCTACTAATGGACTTATCCTCGCAGGCGCGGATTATAGCACAGTGATCCACTCAGCTTACGTTTACTGTTCTTGTGACTTTTGTGCTTTTTTGCGGCCCTTTTTGCGGCTATGATGAACGGCTTTTATGAGTAGCGCACCGAAAATCGTAAATATCGATCCTGCTTTTGCCATCGCTGGTGGTGAAATCATCATTGATTGCACTGGTCTGGATACCACCGAGCCGTCTCGCTGCGAGGTCGTGATTGGCGACTCACCGGCGCAGATTGTGGCTCTCGGTCCACAACGCGTGCTCGCAGTCGTTCCCGAAACAAAAGGTGGCGAGGTTGAGGTCAGGTTGGGAAGCAGCGGCAACTTGAGTGAGCCTGCCTCACTCACGCTCGCGAAAAAACTCGCTGGCGATCTTCATCCGGTTGCGAATCCGGCATTCGATCCCGACGACGGCGCACTCTTTGTTACGCGTTCCGGATCACGTGGTGAAGAGTTGCCGGTAACGCTCTTCCGGATCGACATCAGCGGCGACGTTTCCGAGTACTCCGGAGACATTCCGAATCCTACGGGGATCGCATTCAGTTCTGACGGACAGATGTTCGTTACCAGTAGGCTTGAAGGTGTCGTCTACAGAATGACTCCATTCAAGGAAGCAGTTGCATTCGCCCGCAATCTGGGAATTGCGACCGGGATCGCATTCGATCATAGCGGCTTAATGCACGTAGGCGATCGCACGGGAACGATCTTTAAAGTGAACGGCATCGGCGAAGAAAGACCCTGGACGCAGATCGAGCCGTCAGTTTCAGCGTTTCACCTGGCATTCGGTCCAGACCATTCTCTATACGTTAGTGGCCCAACTGTCACCAGCTTCGATTCCATCTGGCGCCTCGATCCTGATGGTAATCTTCAAGTCTTTTATAAAGGGCTCGGCCGGCCTCAGGGGTTGGCGTTCGATCGAGACGGCAACTTGTACGTTGCTGCTGCGCTGCGTGGCCGTCGTGGTATCGTTCGCATTTCACCGGATGGACTTGATGCGAAGGTGGTTGTTGCAGGCATTAATCTCGTCGGCCTTGCGTTCAGCGCTGCTGGAGAGATGGCGGTAGTGTCAATCGATTCGGTTTACAGCCTGCCGACACGAATTAAAGGAACGCTGTTGAATGCATAGAGAAGCACAAGATCGTTTGGGAGTTTTGTGCTTCTTTATGGCAGAATGCTAGTCTGTTTTAGATGAACCCGGAACAACTGATTCCACAACTTGTCATCTACATGGTCGTGCTGCTACTGGCAATCTCGGCACACGAGGCGGCGCACGCCTGGATGTCTTACAAGTTTGGCGACGACACTGCGCGATTGCTGGGCCGGGTTACACTCAATCCCATCGCCCACACGGACCCTATCGGCACGCTTCTGATTCCGATCGTGATGTTTGTTTTTGCTCACATCGGCGGTCCTTTAGGTGCGATTCCGCTGATGGGTTGGGGCAAGCCGACACCCGTGAATCCACTGCGCTGGCGTAACAAGGATCTGGCGAACGTCATGGTCTCCATCGCCGGCATCCTTGCAAACTTACTCATCGCGATCATCGCTTTTATTATCTTCAAGATCTTATTGATCACGAATGCGGGCGAGCGTCTCTCAGTATCGACACAGGAACCGATTGGTTTGTTTCTAACTTATATGTTGATTATGAACGTCTCGCTCGCGATTTTTAATCTGCTGCCTTTTCCTCCGCTTGACGGCAGCAAGATACTCGACACTTTCCTGCCCGCGAGCATGCGTCCCTTGCTTGAGTTTCTGGAGCAGTATGGTTTCATCATCCTCATTATTCTGATTTCTGCGGGCTTCTTTCGGATGATTATTAACCCCGTAATAGATTTTGTTTTTTATCTGTTACTCCTCGGCGTGAGATGACCAAACGAATCTTCAGCGGCGCACAACCAACCGGCAACGTACACCTCGGAAATTACCTGGGCGCGTTGCGCAACTGGGTTGCGTTGCAACACGAATACGAAAGCTTCTTTTGTATCGTGAACATGCACGCCATCACTTTGCCTCAGAATCCCGCACTGCTTGCAGAGAAGACCAGAGACCTGGCGCGGATCTATCTCGCTGTCGGAATCGATCCCGAAGTCTCAACCATCTTCATTCAATCAGACGTACACGAGCATGCTGAGCTAACCTGGGTGTTGAACTGTGTCGCACGTATGTCTGAGCTCGAGCGCATGACGCAGTACAAAGACAAGGCACGCAAGCAGCAGGAAAATATCAGTGTCGGATTATTCGACTATCCCGTTTTGATGGCCTCAGACATTCTGCTCTACCAGACGGATCTCGTCCCGGTAGGCGACGATCAGCGGCAACACCTCGAGCTGACTCGAGATCTCGCGATTCGCTTCAACCGTGACTACGGCGAGACGTTCAAAGTGCCGGACGCTTATATCCCGAAAGTCGGCGCGCGGATCATGTCGTTATCGGATCCGACGAAGAAGATGTCGAAGTCGGATGACGATCCGAACGGCTGCGTGTTGTTGATGGACGATGCTGATGCTGTCCAAAAGAAATTCAAACGTGCGGTTACCGATTCAGGAACCGAGATCCGTTTTGACGAGTCGCGTCCGGCGATCAATAACCTGCTCGAGATTTATCACCTCATCACGAGCCAGTCGCCACAGCGAGTTGAGGATCATTTCGCGGGCAAAGGGTACGCGCAGTTGAAAGGTGATCTTGCTGAAGTGACGATCGAGTTTCTGCGTCCGATTCAG
This sequence comes from Pyrinomonadaceae bacterium, assembly GCA_036377375.1. Lineage (GTDB taxonomy): Bacteria > Acidobacteriota > Blastocatellia > Pyrinomonadales > Pyrinomonadaceae > PSRF01. The sequence continues at coordinate 15,474 of DASUYO010000237.1, read as the reverse complement.
CAGCGCGTTAGAGAAATCACTGACGAGCGACTGGATCAGATACTCGACCATGGTCGTGAAAAGGCGCGGCGGATCGCGAGCATGACTTTGCAGCAGGTATTCGAACGGACCGGTCTTAAGCGCTAATCAATGAACGAAGACACACCAGAAACTGCTTTGGAAGAACGCACGACTCCGCTGAACGTCGCCGGCGCGGTGCCTCAAATCGTTCCTGACGATAACACTGACGATCTCAAGATCCTGCTCGGCGAGTTTGAAGGTCCACTCGATCTCCTGCTTCACCTCATACGGCAGGAGCACGTCAGTATTTACGACATCCCGGTAGCGCGTATCACTGACGAGTATCTGCGTTATCTTCGCGTCATGCAGGAGCTGGACATTGCCGTGGCCGGAGACTTTCTGGTGATGGCAGCGACGCTCATTGAGCTGAAGACAAAGATGCTGCTGCCGCGCGATCCTCTCGCTGCTGAAGAGGAAGAGGATGATCCGCGCACCGATTTAGTGAATCAGTTGCTGGAGTATCAGAAGTACAAAGCCGCTGCTGAGATGCTCTGGTCGCGTGCAACAGTGGAGCAGGCGGTTTTCAAGCGAGCTGAGCTGGAGACTGACAAGAATAATCCCGAAGTGGCAGTTGGTTTGTTTGATTTGCTAAAAGTTTTTCAGGACATTCTCGCGCGCCACAAAGAGGAGAAGCTGCTCGAAATCGAGCGTGACGAGATCTCGATGGCTGAGATGCTCGAGCGTTTGCGCAACATGGTGATGTCGGCGGGCGAGCTCAACTTGCGTGTCTTTTTTGAGCGGGCGAAGTCGCGGCGTGAGCTTGTGCTTGCTTTTCTGTCAGTACTGGAGTTGGTGAGAACTACGGAAATCAGACTATTTCAACGCGAAACGTTCGGCGACATCGTCGCGCGTGTCGCGAGCTAAAATCGAATGGCAACTAACGAAGAGCGTGTGAATCAGGAGTCTGTCGACGAAGCGGCTCTCAATGAAGAAGCGAGTCGTGAGCTCGCGGCGATGGTTGCTGAAGTGGAGCAGTCGTCAGGAGCTGCGGAGGAAGAAGGCATCGACGACATGCCATTGTCGTCGCCGCAGAGTCAGGCCGAGCGCGCGGCAGTGATCGAGGCGCTGATCTTTGTCTCGGATGAACCACTGAGTGCTAAGACCATTGCCGAGGTTCTCAAGGAAGACAAGGAAGTCATCAACGAAGCTGTCCAGGCATTGGCGCAGGAGTTCAACGCGCGTAACGGAGGATTGCAGTTGCGTGAGGTTGCGGGTGGTTGGCAGTTTGCGACGCGCCCTGAATATCATGAGCACGTACGGGCGTTTCTGAAGACACGTCCGAGCGCGAAACTCACGATCGCTTCGCTCGAGACGCTGGCTGTGATCGCGTATCGACAGCCGGTGACTGTTCCCGAGATTCTCGAGATACGTGGCGTGCAGTCGCCTTCGTCAATCAAGACATTGTTAGATAAGAAACTGATCGTGGCGAAGGGACGCAAGGAGACGGTTGGGCGGCCGATGATGTACGGAACGTCGAAGGAGTTTCTGCTCCAGTTTGGACTCAAGGATCTATCCGAGTTACCTAGCGTCGAAGACTTCCATGATCTGAGTGGCGGATAGAACTTTTGCCACGGATATACACGGATTCTCACGGATTAAAGCACATCTGATCTGTGTAATCTGTGTTCATCTGTGGCTTAATCTATCTATGGAGCAGCGTCTGCAAAAGTTGATCGCCGCGGCGGGAATCGCCTCACGAAGGCATGCGGAAGAGCTGATTGCTGCGGGTCGTGTTACGGTCAATGGGGAAGTCGTCAAGGAGCTCGGCACGAAGGCTGATCCGAATAAGGATCACATCAAAGTCAACGGCAAACTCATCAATCCTCAGCTTCAATCTCGCGAGAAGATTTACGTACTTCTGAACAAGCCGAAAGGTTATCTTTCCAGTGTCTCCGATCCGGAAGGTCGACCGCTGGTGACGGAGCTCCTGCCGCCTTCGCTCGGCAAGGTGCATCCCGTTGGACGTCTCGACTTCAACACCGAAGGTCTTCTACTGCTCACTAACGATGGCGAGTTTACAAACTACGTAACAGCCGCGCGTAACCGTGTCGAAAAAGTCTACGAAGTCAAAGTGAAAGGTGTGCCGGCTGAGAGTGGAATTGAAAGACTTCGTCGCGGTATCACTCTCGAGGATGGTACTCGCACAGCGCCTGCAAAGATCATCAAACTCCATGAGACTCAGACTAACGCATGGTACGAAGTCCTGCTCCATCAGGGGCGCAACCAGCAGGTGCGTCGCATGTTTGAGTTGATCGGACATTCAGTATTGAAGCTGCGTCGCGTGCGCATCGGGTTTCTTACGGATGAAAATCTGAAACCGGGCCGTTGGCGATTATTGTCTCCCGGAGAAGTGGCGAGACTGATGAAGAGGCACAGATTACACGGATCAGTCTAATCTGTGTTACAAACAAAGCACTATGCAATTTGAGTTAACCGAAGAGCAACAACAGATCAAGATGAGCGTGCGCGAGTTCGCGGAATCGGAGATCGCGCCTCACGTCATGGAGTGGGATGAGTCTCAGCATTTTCCGATCGAGCTTAAACCGAAACTCGCGGAGCTTGGCTTACTCGGCGTGCTTTTTCCTGAAGAGTATGGCGGCGCTGGAATGGGTTATGTTGAATACGCCACCATCATTGAGGAGTTATCGCGTGTCGATGGATCGGTAGGCATCTCCGTCGCTGCACACAACTCACTTTGCTCCAATCATATTTACCAGTACGGGACTGAAGAACAACGGAAGAAGTATCTCGCACCGTTAGCGAGTGGTGAACATCTCGGCGCATGGGGACTCACGGAGCCAAGTGCCGGCTCTGATGCTTCTGGGACCAAGTCGACTGCCGTGCGCGCAGACGGTGGCTGGATAGTCAATGGTTCGAAGAACTTCATCACTCATGCCATTCATGCTGATACATGCGTCGCGATGGCAGTCACCGACAAGTCGAAAAGAAGCAAAGGCATCTCAGCGTTCATTTTTGAAAAGGGCATGAAAGGGTTCTCGCCTTCCAAGAAGGAGAACAAGCTTGGCTTGCGCGCGTCGGAGACCGCAAGTGTTGTTTTTGAAGATTGCTTTGTGCCTGATGCGCAACTGCTCGGCGAAGAAGGACAAGGATTCGTGAACGCGATGGAGGTACTCGACGGTGGTCGTATTTCGATCGCAGCGTTGGGAGTCGGCATTGCGCAGGGCGCGTACGAGTCGGCAGTTCGTTATTCAAAGGAGCGGCACCAATTCGGAAAGCCGATCGCGGAGTTTCAGGCGATTCAGTTCAAGCTCGCGGACATGGCGACGCAGATCGATGCGGCGCGGTTGCTGATGTACCGGGCGGCGTGGATGAAGGATGAGGGAAAGACGACGACGAAGGAGTCGTCAATGGCGAAGCTGTTTGCTTCCGAGGTTAGCGTGAAGGTTTGCGAAGAGGCGATCCAGGTGCACGGCGGATACGGGTATACAAAAGATTATCCACCGGAGAAATACTGGCGCGACTCGAAGCTATGCACGATCGGGGAAGGAACGTCGGAGATTCAGCGCATCATCATCGCCCGTGAGCTGCTGCGCCAGCTTTAGCCACAAAAAGGCACGAAGGACATTAGCCACAAAAAGGCACAAAAAACACAAATGATTTGGCTCATCTCTCTTTCGGATCTTTTGTGCTTCTTTGTGGCTGCTTAACTGATATGGTGGCGATCAACAGCCTCAGCGAGCGCGTGAGCAACGGTGAGCCGGCTGCGGTGGCGCGTGCCATCTCGAAGATTGAGGATGGCGCCGACGGCGCGGCCGCGTTGATGAAGGAGATCTACCAACGCTCGCGCGGCGCCCTTGTGATTGGAATCACCGGCGCTCCCGGTGCCGGCAAATCCTCGCTCGTCGATAAGCTGGCAATGATTTATCGCCAAAGCAGCGAGCGCGTCGGCATCGTCGCAGTGGATCCGTCGAGCCCGTTCTCCGGCGGTGCCATCCTCGGTGATCGAATACGAATGCAGGCCCTCGGTTTGGACGACGGAGTCTTCATTCGTTCGATGGCGACGCGCGGCAATCTCGGCGGTCTGGCGAGGGCCACAGTTGATGCGGTAGCGATTCTGGATGCAGCAGGCTACAGCCGGATCATCGTGGAAACCGTCGGAGTAGGCCAGGACGAGGTCGAGGTTGTGAAAGCGGCCGATGTTTCGGTAGTCATCTTAGTGCCCGGTATGGGCGACGATATTCAGGCGATCAAAGCCGGAATCATGGAGATTGGCGATATCTTCGTCATCAACAAAGCCGACAAAGAAGGCGTTTACGCAACCGAAAAGGAGCTGGAATCCCTTTTGTCGCTGGCTTCGCGTGACGATGGCTGGGATCCGCCCATCGTCAAAACGGTGGCCACAGAGAATCGTGGCATCACCGAGCTCGCGCAGGCGATAGACAAGTTTTGCCAGGCTCAGCTTGGGGTTCGCGTCAGCACCGAGCGGCGCAAGGCGATTGCCCGCTGGCGAATTGTTGAGCTATTGCAGGAAAGTCTGCTGTCGCGCGTTTTGGCAACTGATGCTTCGGTTGCTATGCTTAACCGTTTGGCTGACGAAGTTGCAACACGCCAGCGAGACCCTTATTCTGCGGTTGAGGAGATTATTCAGGCTGCTCAAAGTTGATCACATCGGAATAGCCACAAAAAGCATCGAAGAGGGTTTGGCAGTCTGGCGGGATGCGCTCGGCCTGGAGGTTGATTCGACTGAGGTAGTCGCCGAGCAGGGCGTCAAAGTATGCATGCTGGCAGTCGGCGACACTCACGTCGAGCTGCTGGAGCCGCTGAGCCCGGAAACTGCGGTGGGAAAGTTTCTCGCGAAGCGCGGGCCGGGAATGCATCACATTGCAATCGAGGTTAAGGATATTCACGCGTCCCTCACTGATCTGAAAAACAAAGGTGCGCGCCTCATCGATGAAGCGCCACGCGTCGGCGCGGGTGGATGTTTGGTAGCGTTTGTTCATCCCTCATCGGTTAATGGAGTGCTGCTCGAGTTGGTGCAGCATCAATAGTTCGGAAAGGAAAGTATTTTGACTTCTACAAGAAAAGCTCTCATTGCGGCAGCGGTGGCCGTGATTTTTGCCTTGGGTTTGATCTACTGGCAGGTCAAAGCAAGAAGGACAGGACCAGTTGAATTGAGCGCCGCAGACATGACGATGATCGCCGAAGAGCAGCCGCCGCAAATGCGCGCTCGTTTGGCTACCGACGAAGCGGCGCGCAAGGATTTCGCGAAAGATGTGAAAACCCTGTTGGCGGTGGCCGAAGAGGCGGAAGCGCATGGCGTCGGCAATGCCCCTGACATAAAGCGGCAGCTCGAGTTTCAGAAAGCCACTGTTATCGCTCAATATTATCTTGAAAAACAGGGCGAAGCCGGTGCCGGCGACATCAAAGACAGTGACGTCGACGAATTTTTCAAACAACCCGTCAACCAGCACAAGTTCGATCAAATCATTGCTGACGCGAAGAGCAGAGATCCACAGTTTGCCGCACAGGAGATTCCACCCGAGCAGCTAAATATGATTAAACAACGCCTCGGACGGATCTACATCGCCGAAAAGAAGGCGATGGACCAGGGTTTGGACAAGAAGCCTGAGGTCCGCGTGCAGATGGTGTTGCAGCACGCGCGTGTGCTGGCTCAGAAATACTTCGAAGACAAGTTGAGGGACAAGACGAAAGCAACTGACGAAGAGATCAATGCGTATTTGGCGGCCCACCCCGAGATGGATACGGACAAAAAGAATCGTGCGAAGGCGGAGGAAGTACTCAAGCGCGCGCGAGCGGGTGAAGACTTTGCCAAACTGGCGCAGGAGTATTCGACCGACGGCAGCAAGGACAAAGGTGGTGATCTCGGTTGGTTCGGGCACGGCGATATGGTTCCTGAGTTTGAACAGGCTGCTTACGCGTTGAAGCCTGGTGAGATCAGCGATGTGGTCCAAAGTAAGTTTGGTTTTCACATCATCAAGTTGGAAGAGCGAAAGACAGAGACGAAAGACGGCAAAACGGAAGAGAAGATACATGCGCGTCACATCCTGATCAGCGACGCCGGCGCCAATCCTTTTGCGCCGCCACAGTCCGCGCACGATCGCGCCAAGGCCGCGATCGAACAGGAGAAGGGCAAGAAGGTGCTGGACGAAATTGTCGATCGTTCGCACGTCAAGGTAGCTGAGAATTTTCAGGTGAAACCGCCCGAGCAGCAGCCGATGCAGAACCTGCCGCCAGGGTTTGGCGCGCCGCCGCAGGGAGAGGAGCCTGCGCCCGCGGCATCACCGGCGAAACCGGCTGCCAAGACCCCGGTGAAGCCAAAACAGAAGTAAAACCAAGCCACGGATCTACACGGATGAATACGGATTTATCCGTGAAAAATCCGTGTTCATCCGTAGCCTGACTTTGTAGTGGTTCTATGTGGGTGGGTGATTATAGGGTCGAGATCGTTCAGGACACCGAATTCCGTCTCGACGGCGGAGCGATGTTCGGAGTGGTCCCGCGCAAGCTCTGGGCGAAGGAATCTCCGCCTGACGATGAAAACCGGATTCGCATGAACATGAACTGTGTCTTCATCGATACGGGCTCGGAAAAGATCCTGATCGAAACCGGAATCGGCGACAAGTGGTCCACGAAACAGCAGTCGATGTACGGCATCGATCGCGTGCGACCGTTAACTGAAACGCTCAAAGAGCGAACCGGCGCGTCAGCGGACGAGATCACGATTGTCGTCAACACTCATCTTCATTTCGATCACGCCGGCGGCAACACAAAACTCGACGTCGCGGGCGCGGCAGCACCTTCATTTCCCAATGCTCGTTACTTCGTCTCACGTGCTGAGCTGGAACACGCAGAGCATCCGACCGAACGTGATCGCGCCAGCTATCTACCTGAGAACTGGCGACCAATGATGGAATCAGGTCAGCTTGAGACGAAAGACTCTGATTACGAAGTTGTGCCTGGCCTGAGAATGCAAACCATCGCGGGCCACAATCGCTCGATGCAGTGCTGGCGTCTGGAGCGCGAGGGTAAAACGATGTTCGGCTTTGCCGATCTCGTGCCCATGCGCGCGCACGTTCGTCTTCCGTGGATCATGGGTTACGACCTCTTCCCACTCGAGACTCTCGAGGCAAAGAAGAAGCTATTGCCACAGGCGGCGCGCGAGAATTGGATTTGCATGTTCTATCACGATCCTGATGAGCCGTTGTGCCGGTTGCAGCAGGGAGAAAAGGAGTTCAGTCCGATTCCGTATCGCGGAGAGGACTAAGCGCTTTCATGACTACCGCAGCAGTTCGCGTGGGCATCATCGGTGGCAGTGGTCTTTATCAAATGCCGGAGCTGACTGCGATCGAAGAAGTCAAAGTCGATACTCCGTTTGGACCACCTTCTGATTCTTTCATCGTCGGCACACTCGAAGGCGAGCGAGTTGCTTTTCTTCCGCGACACGGACGCGGTCATCGCCTCACGCCCACCGAGGTTCCATTTCGCGCGAATATTTACGCGATGAAATTGCTTGGCGTTGAGAGCATTCTCTCTGCGTCGGCAGTCGGTTCGTTACAGGAGCAATACGCGCCGTTGGACATGGTTATCCCCGATCAGTTTTTTGATCGCACGCGCGGGCGAGTTCGAGAGTCGACGTTCTTTGGTGAAGGTATTGTGGCGCACGTTTCGTTTGCACATCCGGTTTGTAGCAGATTAGGTGATGTGCTGGAGGAATCGTGCAAAGCTGCCGACGTCAAGGTTCATCGTGGCGGCACGTACCTGTGCATGGAGGGACCGGCGTTTTCGACGGTGGCGGAATCAAATGTCTATCGCTCGTGGGGCATGGATATCATCGGGATGACGAACTTGCAGGAGGCGAAGCTCGCGCGCGAAGCGGAGATTTGTTATGCGACGCTGGCGCTGGTTACTGATTACGATTGCTGGCATCCTGGACATGATGCGGTGAGTGTCGAGACAGTGGTTGAGTACTTGAACAAGAACGTTCGCAACGCGCAGGTGATCTTGCGTGAGGCGGTGAAGCAGGTGAAGTCAGGTGAGCGAAGCTGTAAGTGTGGCTCGGCGTTGCAGCACGCAATCTTCACGGCGCCAAGTCTCTGGCCGGAGGCGACGACGAAGAAGTTGGAAGCGATCGTTAAGAAATATGCATCGTAGGACGGCGAATTTAGTTCAGAGTTCAACCTTTAGGTTGCTCTTTTCGGCACTACGGCCGCAAGCTAAAACTTGAACTCTAAACTATTTCCGATTTCAAAATCGGTGTTCTTGAGGTAAGACATGAAAACTAAGTTATTGCTGGTGTGCTTTCTGTTTGCGCTTTTTGTGGCACCGTCCACGTATGCGCAGGGCGTGAGGAATGGTCCGGATCCGTCGACACTCCGCGATCCTGACCTCGAGCGTGATTCAAATCATAATCTCGAAGTCGCGAAGAATTATTTCAAACTGAAGAAAGCGTACGTTGCAGCTCTGAAGCGTTGCGAAGAGATAATCGCCGGCAACCCAAACTTCGCCAAGATTGACGAGGTGCTGCTGATGGCGGGCCAAAGTAGTCTCTGGCTCTCGCAGAATAGGGGCAAGCAGAAACCGGAGCAGTATGTGAGTTTCGATGGTGGCGAGAAACGGACCTTGACGTTGCAACAGTTTCGCGAGATGGGCGTCGACTACCTCAAGAAGCTCATCAACGACCATCCGGACAGTTCGTATGCCAAGCAGGCGCAGGAGGAGTTGAGCGCGCTCGAGGCACCCAAACAACCGTAGGCAGGAGCAGACAGCAGGTGCAGTTAATCAATCCTCTTCTAGTCGTCGGATCGATTGCTTATGACGAAGTCGAAACGCCTTTTGGCAAATGTGAAAAAATGCTGGGCGGCTCCGCCTCGCATTTCTCAATCTCGGCAAGTTTTTTCACGAACGTTAGTGTCGTTGCCGTTGTAGGCGGTGACTTCAGCGATCGGGATGTCTTTGAAAGTCGCGGAATCGGCACGCGCGACGTCGAAAGAATTGAAAGTGGCAAGACATTTCGTTGGGGCGGTCGTTATGAGTACGATTTGAACGTCGCTAAGACCCTCTACACTGATCTGAACGTCTTCGCCGACTTCCAACCGAAGTTGTCGGAAGAGTCAAAACGTTCGCGGCTGCTTTTTCTCGGCAACATTCAGCCCGATCTCCAGCGCGGCGTTCGCGAGCAAATGCCGGATGCGGAGCTGGTTGCACTCGATACCATGAACCTGTGGATCGAGCACACGCGTGATTCGTTGATTCGCACGATCAAAGGCGTCGACGTGGTGATCATCAACGATGCCGAAGCGCGACAGCTCACTGCTATTCCGAATATCATTAAGGCCGCACGGGAAATACTGAGCTGGGGACCAAAAGCACTGATCATCAAGCGGGGCGAGTATGGCGCGGCGCTCTTTACGCGCGACAGCTATTTCGCCATTCCTGCTTATCCTCTGGACTCAGTATTTGATCCTACGGGCGCGGGCGACACGTTTGCCGGCGGGTTTATGGGTTATCTTGCGAGCCAGGAAACACTCGACGAGAGTGCGATGAGACGCGCGATGATTTTTGGTTCGGTGATGGCGTCGTTTAATGTGGAAGAGTTTGGCACGGAGCGAGTGAAGCGGCTGACGCACGCCGAGATCAACGATCGTTTTCATGCCTTCAAACGCATGACGCATTTTGATGAAATTCCGTTTGAGGCGAAAGTTTAGTTAAGGGGGCTTCTTATGTTCTGCCCAATATGTGAGGCTGAATACGAACCTGGTATCACGCGGTGTCCCGACGACGATGTGCAATTGGTTGAGAAATTGACTGCCGATAACACGCTGCGCGACAGCAGCGAAGCGCGGTTTGTGCCGCTGCATAAACTCGGCTCGCCCGCGGAGGCCGAGATGGTCAACGACATTCTCACGCAGAACGGCGTTCGCTCAATTGTGAAGTCGAGTGGACTCGACGCTTTATCGCCGTTGCTGTCTTCGACCTCCGAAGGCGCGGTCATTCTCGTGGACGAACGCGATGCGGATCGTGCATTGGAAGTTTACCGAGCATTCTTCGGCAGCGACACGACGCCGCTCACCGGGGGCTTCGGCGAAGAAGACGAAGATTTTTCTGAAGATGAAGAAGAGTAGTTTGCGATGTCTGATAATACTGCTGATGCAATTTTAGTTTTTATGACGGCTGCGAATGGCGAAGAGGCCACGCGCCTCGCGGACATGCTCGTGGGTGCACACCTTGCGGCGTGTGTTCAAATTCTGCCGGAGATGGAATCTGTTTATCGCTGGCAGGGAAAGATTGAGCGACAGTCGGAGGTTTTGTTACTCGCCAAGACGACGAGAGCGAAATTTGAGGAGCTGGAAAGGGAAGTGCGGGCGCTTCACTCTTACGACACACCGGAGATTATCGCAGTTCCTCTCGTTGCCGGTTCGGCGTCTTACCTAGAGTGGTTGAATCAATCCGTGTCATCCGGAGCCTAGTTCGCGACTCGAATTTCATCGGAGATCGTACCGTCCAACTCGTGCAACGAGCTCTGACTCCGCACCACAATCTCCACCACTTCCGCCGGCGAATCCGTAACGTGAAAGATGTCCATATCGTGCTCGGAAATCTTGCCGGCCGGTAGCACTTCGGCGCGCAACCAATCGAGCATCCCACTCCAGTATTTGCTTCCGAAAAGCACGACAGGAAAGTTGCGGATCTTCTTCGTCTGGATCAACGTCAGCGCTTCAAACAATTCGTCAAACGTTCCAAATCCGCCGGGAAAGATCACGAACGCAAGACTGTACTTTACAAACATCATCTTGCGTACGAAGAAGTATTTGAACGTGAGACTGAGAGTTTGATAAGCATTTGGCCGCTGCTCGAACGGTAATTCGATGTTGCAGCCGATCGATAGCCCACCTGCTTCGAATGCACCCCGATTGGCGGCTTCCATGATGCCTGGTCCACCGCCGGTGATAACCGCGAATCCCTGATTGGCCAGCAACGCTGCTGTTTCCTGCGCCGCCTTGTAATCATGATCCTCAGACGTTGTGCGCGCTGAGCCGAAGATTGCTATGCCGCGACTCAACGTCGCCAGCTCGTCGAAGCCTTCAACAAACTCACCCATGATCCGGAACACGCGCCAGGGATCTGTATGCTTAAACTCATCCGGGCGCGGACTCTCAAGCAGTTGCTCGTCCTGCGTTGTTCCTGGAGGCTGCGGGCCGCGTCGTTTTTCGTTTTTTTGCATTAGTGTCTGTTAAATACCCATGATGTTATAGCCGCAGTCGACGTAGATCACTTCGCCGGTAATACCCGACGACATCGGACTCACGAGAAACACGGCAGTGTTCCCAACCTCGCGTGGTTCGACATTACGACCGAGCGGCGCTCGTTCGGCGTGGTGTTTCAACATCGTGCCGAAATCGGCAACGCCGCGGGCTGAGAGAGTCTGAATTGGACCAGCACTGATGGCGTTGATGCGAATGTTCCGCGGTCCAAGATCCTTCGCGAGATAACGAGTGCTTGCTTCGAGAGCCGCTTTTGCGACGCCCATGACGTTGTAACCAGCGACGACCTTTTCCGCCCCGTAATATGACATTGAAACGATGCTGCCGCCTTCCGTCATCAGCGGCGCCGCGGCGCGCGCGAGCTGTGGCAGAGAGTACGCACTGATCTCGAGTGCAGTGAGAAAAGCTTCGCGAGTGGTGTTCAGGTATTCGCCGCCGAGTGCTTCGCGCGGTGCGAACGCGATGCTGTGAATCAGGAAATCAAGCCGGCCAAACTTCTGGCCAACGTTTCGAAAGGTTTCGTCAACTTCTTCCTGATTCGTGACGTCGCAAGAGAGCAGCAGCGATCCGGGCATCGCTTCATTCGTCAGACTCTCGACGTTCTCCTTCAGGCGATCGCCCTGATAAGTGAAAGCGAGGTTTGCACCCGCCTCATGAAGCGCCTGAGCAGTGGCCCAGGCAATGGAGCGCTTGTTGGCCACTCCAAAAATGATTCCATTTTTGTCTTTTAGCATTTGTGCTTTTGGTGCCTTTTGTGGCTACTATGCGGCTGCGCTTTCAGGCGCCGTCATCAGCGCTTTGTATTCCCCGCTTTCAACCCATTGCAGAATCTCCGACACACGCCAGACGGGGAATGGATGGGATAAGCCCGAATTGATCACGTCAGCCCAGAAACGATCGAGCGCTTTCTCATCGTAGGTCTTTTGGAAGTCGCGCGCCTGGGCCAGAAATTGATCGTAGTCAACTCGCGAAGCGAATGTGCCGCCGCTGAGTTTCATCATCGTGCGACCGACGACGTTTGCGTCCTGAGTGACGAGCAGTGCGGCGCGATCACACGAGAGCTCGGCGCGCCTCGCCCATGCAAGCAACGCAGCACGCATGCTCATAGTCAGCAGCTCCTTCACGATGAACGTCAAGGGCGACGCGAGCACGGCAGTCTTCGCAAGAAACTCGATCAAGCGAGCAGCGGTCAGGTAAAGAACGTGTTCCGAATGAATGTGGCCCACTTCGTGAGCGACGACTGCCAGCACTTCTTCGTCGTTCAATCTTTCAATGAGTTGCGAATAGAGAACGATCACCGGTCGTTCGACGCCGCCCGTAAAAGCGTTGACTATCGGGTTCTGTTGCACGAATAGCTCAGGCATATCGACGCCGAGAGTCGTGCATGCGATCTGGAGTTTGGCGTAGAGATCGGGACACTGTGTCGGCGTAACTTTCACAGCGCTGGCCGTGAAGATCACGCGTATGGCCGATTCGCCTGTGATTGCAAGCAGCTTCTTGAGAGCGCTGTCGATGCCCGGGATGGCTCGTAGTGCTGCGAGAGCGCGCCGGTCAGCCGGATGGATGTACTGGTCTTTGTCGAGATGCGCGAACTTTTTGTGCGGCTCGTCAGAGAGCGGCAGACGGCAACGGCCGCAGCGCGGTTCACCGCCTTCGGTACGGATCTGGTTGCGTTGACCGCAGTAGCGGCAGCGGATGGATGGGATGTTGTTCTCAATGTCAGCCATGGTTTGATCTCACTTCGGGCCGAATGTGCCGAGAGTATCGCATAGGACCTATTAATGCTTGAAATGGCGGATGCCGGTAAATACCATCGCCAGCCCATGCTCGTTGGCGGCGGCGATCACTTCCTCGTCTCGCACGGAGCCGCCGGGCTGTATCACAGCCGTAATGCCGTGCTTCGCAGCCTCGTCAATGCCGTCACGAAACGGAAAAAACGCATCCGACGCCAGCACCGTCCCCTCCAGCGGCAACTGCGCGCGCATCGCGGCAATCTTCACTGAATCGACGCGCGACATCTGTCCAGCTCCAACTCCAACAGTCTGTCCGTCTCGCGCATAGACGATAGCGTTTGACTTCGTGTGCTTGCAGACGGTCCAGGCAAACACTAACGCGCGAATCTCTTCGTCAGTTGGTTGCCGTGTCGTGACGACCTTGAGCTGCTGCGGATCGAGTTTGTGATCGTCGGCTGTTTGGACCAGCATGCCACCGTGAATATGTCTGAACTCCAGCCACTTGTCTGCTCCTACACTCAGCAAACGAAGCACGCGGAGATTTTTCTTAGTCTGCAAGATTTCCAACGCTGGCGCTTCGTAGTCAGGCGCGATGACGACTTCCGTAAAAATCTTGATCACTTCCTGCGCCGCGGCTTCGTCAACGACTCGATTGAAGGCGACGATACCTCCGAACGCTGAAACTGGATCAGTAGCGAGCGCCTTTTTGTAGGCTTCCGCCGGCGTCTCTCCCAACGCGACACCAGCGGGGTTCGTATGCTTGATGATCGCGCAAACAGTTCGCTCGAAGTCGTTGACAAGTCCCCACGCTGCGTCAGCGTCAACGTAGTTGTTGAACGACATCTCCTTGCCCGAGAGTATCTGGGCATTGGCAGTACCGCCGCTCTGCTTCGTCTGATAAAGAGCGGCAATTTGATGCGGGTTCTCGCCGTACCGCAGATCGGCAAGTTTGGGAAGGGTCCAGGACGAGTGACTCGGTAACTGGCCGTGAAATCGTTCGATTGAAAAGTCCTCGGGCTCATGTTTAGGAATCTCAGTAATAGAAAACCCAGTTGCGCTGCTGATACCGCCGGTACCCATAAGCCGTTGCGGCTCCAGTGAGCTGAGATAAACGTTAATCATCATGTCGTAAAGGGATGTTTGCTCAAACGCCTCTTGCGCCAAACGTTGCCGCGTTTCGAGTGACAGAGCGCCATCGTGGTTTCTCATTTCATCGAGAACACTTTCGTAATCAGAGGTAAGCACGACCACAGCGATGTCGCGTGAGTTCTTTGCCGCCGAACGAATCATTGCGGGGCCACCGATATCGATCTGCTCGATCGCTTCTTCACGCGTCACGCCTGGACGCCTGATCGTCTCCTCAAACGGATAGAGATTTACGACCACCATATCGATCGGCTCGATCCCGTGTTGGTCCATTGCAGCGACGTGATCCGGGTTATCGCGAATCGCCAGCAGTCCGCCATGCACACGCGGATGCAGCGTCTTCACACGCCCATCCATCATTTCCGGGAAGCCCGTGATTTCTGAGACGTCGCGCACTGTGATGCCCGCGTCGCGCAGCGTCTTGGCAGTCCCGCCGGTGCTGATGATCTCAACTCCGAAATCGCTGAGCTCGCGTGCGAAGTCCACAATGCCGGTTTTGTCAGAAACGCTTATTAGTGCGCGTCGAATGCGTCGAAGCTGAAGGTCGCTGGTTTCAGTCATGTGTTGTCAGTTAGTTGGGAAGTTTTGTTGTACCTGGTGGCAGATTGATCATGAATCTCTGTGTGCGCGAATAACCTCTACCGCCTACGGAGTATTCGACGCCTGCGGGTTTCATGCTCACAGAGAAAAAATGTTTACGGTTGTCGCGAGACGATTCCGATATATAGAACCCTAAAAGGTACTGGCTTTTCAAATCCTCTTCGATTGCCTGGAAGATTGGCGTCAGATCGTTCTGCCTCGGTGCGAGTGCTGACTTCGCGTCGCCAACGAGAAAATACTTCCCGCCAGTCTTTTCTGCCAGGTCTTTGAAGCCCTTGCTTGGACGTCGTACTTCGAGTTGTCCATCACGCGGTTCGAAGAGAGGCAAGTGAATCACATAGAACGAGACACGTCGTTCCAACGCGGCATCGATCACGCTGTCGGCACTGGTCCTGCTGCGCGTGTCCAGACCGTCGCTAATGAGCACCACGATGCGACGCTCCGCGCGAACTTTGGGTAGATCGTCGAAGGCCCTGACTGCTGTTGCAGCAGCGTCGAAGATCGCAGTTTGCTCATTCCGAGCGGCAGTGAACCTGAAAGCCGCTCGCGCGGCTGCGAGATCTTTTGTGAATGGAGCGACGAGTGAAGCAGTGTCAGAGAAACGAAGAATCGCGACACTGGACCGTTCGCCAAACCGCGAGAAGAGCGTAAGCGCTGCTTCCTGCTGCTGTGAAATGATCTGACGAAGACTG
>DASUYO010000236.1:0-12110 GCA_036377375.1 Pyrinomonadaceae bacterium | reverse complement strand
GTGGCTTGGAACAGAACAGAGGACAGGAGTCTGTGTATGCTCGACCAGGAAGTTGACGATAAGGGAACCGATCAGGAAGAGGCCCAACACATACTCGAGGCTCTTCGCGATCAAGGTTTCAACTCCGACAACGAAAAGTTTGCCAAAGCGCTCGGACGTACAGTCGAGCAGGTTGACGCAATGATTAGCGGCGCCGAAACTATCGACGACGACATCATTATGAAAGCCAGAGGGATTGCTCTGCATCGTGGCGTCCAAATCGAGAGGAGCTGAACAGTTGAAGCGCGCACACACAGCCAACGCCGCCACTCCGTGGTGGTGGTTTGACGGTGGCACCGAAAATTGTTCTATGTGCAATCAGTCGTACGCATATCAAACAGGCTCTTACTGCGTCGACTGCGACTGCAACCTTTGTCCCTTATGCGTACAGGAATCTGAAAGCGGTGACCCGCTCTGTTCTTCTTGTTGCGGCCAGTAGTGGAGAAGTTTTTATGGCAGCACGAGCTATCTGGAAAGGTCAAATAAAACTCGGCACCACGAAGGTGCCTGTGAAACTCTATTCAGCTGTGCAGGATCGCACAGTGCGGTTCCATGTGCTTGACGATCGTGCGAAGAAACGTGTGAAACAGCACATGATCGATCCCGACTCGGGCGAAGAAGTGCCAACTGAAGAGATTCAAAAGGGCTACGAGATCGAGCCAGGCAAATACGTGATCCTGACTCAAGAAGATCTCGAGAAACTTACGCCGCCACCTTCGCGCGATATCGAGATCACCGAATTTGTTCCGCAGACGAAGATCAGCCAGCAATTTTATGAGCGGCCGTACTATGCCGGCCCTGATGGCGATGAGAAAGAATATTTCGCACTCGTCGAAGCACTGCAAAACAAAGAGAGCGAAGGCATCGCGAATTGGGTGATGCGCAACAAGTATTACGCGGGTGTGCTCCGGCCGGTCGACGATTATCTTTTTCTGTTTACGCTGCGTGATGCCAACGAAGTGATTCTCGCTGACGATCTCACGAAGCCGACAGGTGCTGCGCCAACTCAAAAAGAGCTGGCGATGGCGAAGCAATTGGTGGAGATGCTGCAGGGTGAGTTTAATCCCACGGAATACAAAGACGAGTATCGCGAGCGCGTGATGGAATTTATCGAAAAGAAGGCGAAGGGACACGCGCCCAAATTGAAGGCGGTGAAGCCGAAACGTAAGACTGCGGCTCTCGATAGTGTTCTCGCGAAGAGCATCGAGTCGCTGAGGAAGGAGAAGAAACGCGCTGCCTAGAACAAATCACAAAAAAGCGGAACCCGAAGAACAGGAGAGCGCCGGCGGTCGACCATTTTGGTCCGGGACGTTGACGTTTGGACTCGTGAGTGTGCCGGTGAGTTTGTTTCCGGCAACGCGGTCCAATCGTACCTCGCTGCGCATGCTTGGACCAGATGGTCAGCCGCTGGCACGTAAGTATTACGCTGAAAAGACAGGCAAGGATCTAGACGCCGATGAAGTCGTGCGTGGGTTCGAGGTCGACAAAGAGAAGTTCGTGATAGTGACTGATGAAGAGCTGGAGCGACTCGCACCCGAGAAGACGCGCGATATCGATCTCAAGCAATTCGTGCCGGCGGAGTCGATTCCGCCGCTCTATTTTGAGCGCGGTTATTTTCTGACGCCCGCGGCAGGCTCGCAAAAGGCTTATAAACTCCTTGCCGAGACAATGGACAAGAGCGGCCTGGCCGGCATTGCGACTTTCGTGATGCGTGGCAAGGAGTATCTGGTTGCGATCTTTTCCGACAAGGGGATCTTAAGAGCGGAAACGATGCGTTTTGCTGATGAGCTGCGCTCGCCGTCAGACGTCGGGTTGCCGAAGAAGAAAGAGGCGCCGAAGGCAACAGTTCACAAGTTTGAAAAGCTGATCGCGAGTAAATCGAAGAAACAGTTTTCAACAAGCAAGCTTGAAGACAAGCAGTCGGAGTCACTGCTGAAGTTAGTGAAGAAGAAACAGGCTAATCGAGCGAATGTGGTGAAGGTTGAAGAAGAGGCCGATACGAATCACAAGGTTGTCGATCTGGTCCAGATTCTAAAGAAGAGTCTGGGTGGGAAGAAATAACGCCACGGATTACACGGATAAACACTGATCTGTGTTCATCTGTGTAATCCGTGGCTAATTCAATTCAATCAACCCTTATAGTCCTCCATTTCCCTTGCCGGAATCTAATCACACTTAACACACAGCGCGTTGCGTGACCCGCGAGGATTGCGAGCCAGATATCCATCGGATTGAGAGTTCCGGTCTGCTGAATCACGAAGCACGTTCCAAGCGGCACAATGATCTGCGAGACGATCGAAATGTAAAGCGGACTGCGCGTGTCTCCAGTGCCTTGTAAACCGCCGGTATAAGTCAGTGCCACTGCGATCAGCAGCCCTGAAACACTGAGCACGTGTAGTAACTGAACTCCAATTCCCACTACCGCCGGATCGTGCATACCAAACACGGCGAGCAGTTGTCGTGGAAAGAACAAGAAGAACATCCCAACAAACGCCGCGCCTGCAAACCCAAAGCGCGCGGCGACGTGCACCGCAGCGTCTGCACGATCAGGTTGGCCCGCGCCAAGATTCTGACCGGCTACAGCAGCAGCCGCGCCCATCAGTCCAACGGAAGTCCACGTGATCAGAGAGAAAAGCTCCGTGTAGGAAACTGCGAAGGCTGCCTGCGCAGCGGCGCTCTGCGCCAGCGATCCAATGAACGACAGCATCAACACACCGCCGATGTTCATCGCGATTCCCTGTACACCCGTGGGAAGTCCGAACTTGAAGATCGACTTGATGATGGACCAGTTCGGACCAAAACCTCCGCCACGTGGAATCGATATCACCCATGCGCCGCTCCACAATTTTGCTAACGAGTAAACAGCGACAAGGCCTGATGCAATACAAGTCCCCATCGCCGCGCCTTTGGTTCCGAATTCTGGAATAGGACCGAACCCGCGAATGAGTAGCACGTTCAAAACGATGTTGAGTACAGTCATTGTTACGCCGAGCATCATCGGTGTGCGCGCGTCGCCTGCAGAACGCAAGGCCGTGCCGAGGAGAAAGAAGATCATCATGCCGCTGCTGAAGACGAACATGATGCGCAGAAACGGAAGCGCCTCCGCTTTCACGTCCGGAGCAGCGTTCACCAGCGTGAGTAGTGCAGGCGAGACGAAGTAACCGATGGGTGCCAGGATTCCAAGAGTGATGAAGATGGCGGTGAGAAACGCCTGGTACACTGTGCGGTTAACTTTTTCTTCGTCACCGGCGCCGGCAAACCGTGCGACCAGCACGCTCATTCCAGTAAACAGCGACGAGATAAAAACGATTACGACGATGAAGATTTGCCAGCTCACGCCGATCGCGGCATTCGCTTTGTAGCCGACGAGATTGCCGACCAGCGCATGGTCCACCAGTCCCTGCAAGCCACCGATCATATTCGTGAGCATTGTCGGCCACGCCATCTTCCAGACGGCCGGGCGCAGTGGTCCCTCGACAATGGACCGGTCATACCGCGGCTTCGCACGCGCCACAGCTGTCGCAGCAGTACTCATAAGACATTAGCCGCAAAAAGGCACAAAAATCGCAAAACTGATTTTGACGGGTTCATCTCATTTTGTGCTTTTTGTGCCTTTTTGCGGCTGTAATCGTTTCTCCAGTTTGCGAACTCTGGCCAGTAATCGGGCGCTGCCGATCTTCTCCGCGACGTCCGCAAATTCTTTTGTGGCACCGCGCCAACGAAGCTCATCTACATCTTTGAAGAGTGGTTCATCCTTACGAAGTGTCGCGAGATCTTTGAAGAGCATTGCCAGCACACGATTCTCCGGCGTCAGCACATCTGGACCAAAGTTCTCGAGTGGTCCATAGCGATTGATGAGCGAAACGGCCGTCTTTGGTCCATAGCCGGAAATTCCCGGATAACCATCCGCGGCGTCACCAACAAGGGCGAGATAATCAGGAATAAACTCCGGCGCCACTCCAAACTTAGCGCGCACAGCTTCTGCGCCACGAATCGCACCGCCGCGCCGGTCCACTTGTACCACACGCTCATCGACGACGCATTGCGCCAGATCTTTATCAGGCGTCCAAATACAAACCTTCTCCACTCGACTGTCCTGCGCCGCAAGATGAGCCGCCGACGCGAGTGCATCGTCAGCTTCGAGCTCTACCATCGGCCATACAACCACACCCATCGCAACGAGTGCTTCCTCGAGTGGAACAAACTGCGCCAGTAACGCCCGCTCAACACCCGCGCCGGTTTTGTAACCCGCCCACATGTTGTTGCGAAACGATTCGATGATGTGGTCTGTCGCAACTCCGACGTGCGTAGCGTCTTCCTCGAGCAACTGCGCTACTGTGCTCAGCACGCCTGCGACCGCGCCAAACGGCGGATCCGTTGTCTTGAAGCGACGGATTCCGTAAAAGTGCCGAAAGAGTTCGTATGTTCCGTCAAGAAGATGAATGATCATTGTTCGCAAACTTAAAAAAGTAGCCGCAAAAAGGCACCAAAAGCACATAATAGTTTTGTGCCTTTTGTGCCTTTTGCGGCCCTATTTACCGAAGGAATAAAGTGCGCTGCGAGTTCTGATGTAGATCCGGCCGTCTGCAATCGCGGGAGTCGCATAACACTCATCGTCCAGCTCATTCACCGCGAGCACTTGCCAGTCGCCTGCGGCCTTCAGCACAGCGACCTGCCCACCCTGACCAATCAGGAACACCTTGTCGTCCGCGGCGACTGGTGACGAGAAGTACTTGTCGATCGCACCGTGCAGGCGTCCTTGCTTGATGATGTTGCCGGTCACAGGGTCAAACGAGATTAGGATGCCGCTGTCGTTAATCATGTAGAGCACGCCCTCGTAAAGAAGCGTCGACGGAACCTGCGGCACCGGCTTTGTGTAACGCCAACGGATTGCATTCGCGGTCTGATCGCCGTGACCACCCATCTTGATCGCCAGCAGTCCATTCTCTGACGCCATCATCGCGCGAAACACTTCCCAATCCTTCGCGTTCAACTTCTCATCACGATCCGTATCGAATGCTTCGAAAGCAGCAACCAACATTTTGTCCATCATTGCGGTTCCGCCGGCAGCCGAAATCTCCGCCTTCGTGATCATGTGATCTTTATCTTTGTCGTATGCTGCGAGTCCTTCTTCAAAAGAAACTGTCGCCACTTGCTTTCCTGGTTGATTCTGAGGAAAGCCCCAGCCGTTGATGTAGAGATACTCAGAGTCGTGACTCGCAATCGACTTCATCTCGCACGCAAGACCACGAACCCACCAAACTCTTTTGCCGTCCTCAACCGAGTAAGCAGAAAGCTGAAACGACTCGGGAACGATGATCTGCTTCGCACCTTGCGCGGGTTTATAAACGATCGGTGTTGAGTAACCGGAGATCACAGCAGGCCGCTCGACTTTCCAACGCACCTTGCCGCTATTCTTATCGACCGCGATCAGGTACGAAGCAGGATTGTCTTGATCCACCGGCAGGATCACTTTGTCATCGACGAGAATCGGCGACGCTCCGAAGCCGTAGAACATGTTGAATGGTCCAAGCGGAAGCTTCCAACGCTCTTTGCCGTCGCGGTCGTAAGAGAGCATTCCGAAGTCCTGGAAAAACACATAGACATTCGAGCCGTCAGTAACCGGACTCGGAGACGCGGGTCCGTTGACGTTTTGCAGGCGACCTTCATGCGTGCGCGGCACTTCACGTTGCCAGAGAATTTTTCCGGTCTCCCGATCGAGACAGATCACAAACAGCTTGTTATTGTTGTGCGCGGTAACGAAGATTCGATCGCGCGTCAGCACTGGTGACGAATGTCCGGCGGGAAGCTCAGTCTTCCAGACAACATTCTTGTTGGGTCCGAACTCCGTCGGCAGACCTTTCGTTTCTGAGACGCCGGTTCCATTTGGACCACGAAACTGTGACCAGTCGTCGCCGGCAAGAGTGGTTAGCGACGACGCAAGAACAATAGCGATGATTGTTAGCATTTTGACTGGCTCCGTCTTAGAGTAAGCAGATAATATGAGCAGCTACAAAAAGGCACAAGATGCATAGCCGCAAAAAAGTACAAAAGGCACAAACGATGAAATCCATTATTTTGCTTTTGGTGATCGTCTCATGCGCTCTGGCGCAGAGGCCTGCAATGCAAAAGGACCGCCAGGTGCTCTTCGACTTTCGTGTCGATACCAACACTGCTCCGAGCAAGATTTCGCCGGCGACACAGCGAATGGTCCTCTCGAAAGTCTTTCGCAAATACCTGACTGATAGCAACCGTTGCAGCTCGCAAGTCGAGTACAACAGTAGTGACGATCCGTTGGCCGCCGCGCGCAAGGCCGGTCAAATTGTTCCCTTAATCATGGATTCAGCGACCGGAAGTTTCACTGCGCCGGGACAGACTCAGACCGCGTATGTAATTGACGTGAGCGAGTGTAACGCGTCACATGCCGATAACTTCGGAACGAAGCGAGTTGCGATCTTCTCAGGCCAGCAGCTTGTAGCCGACGTCGACTCCGATTTTATGAGCAGCATCGTCAAGAAAACTGATCTCAACAGTGACGGTGTCGATGAATTGCTAATGACGAGTGGTGACATGGCCCAGGGCACCGTGACTGAAATGGGAACGCTGGTTAGCTTTCAAAACGGACGCCGGCGTGTGCTCCACGATTTCGGAACCGTAGTTGAAGACTCCTGCGCAGCCGGTTTTCCGGGCAGCACGTCAGACGCGGCAGTGCTTTACATCTCAGATGTAGTTCCCGGCAACATGCCAAAGCTGACCCAAGAGAATTACAGTGCGAGTTGTCGTAGCAAGACTAAACGCTGGCGACTCGTTTCAACTGGCAAAAGAGAATAGGTACAACTTCGAACACCGGGAGGGAAAGGTAATCGCAATGGCAGAACTCTTGCAGGAATACACGAGCACTGTGACTGGTCCTGATGGCACACTCTACTCAGTGGCCAGTTACGGAGAAGAACGAGACGACGGTACGTGGATCGGCTGGCTCCAATTTGAGCCGGATGATCTAACTAAACCAACGCTGGTGACGGATCAGGAAACATCACAGCCGAATCGCACCGCTGTCGAATACTGGGCTACAGGCCTCGAGGCCGTCTACTTCGAAGGAGCATTCGAGCGCGCAAGCTGAACACAGATTTTATGAAAACGATTTTATGCGTGTTGTTGGTGGTCGCTTGTGCCGGTGCGCGAGCCGAGTCTCAGACTTCACAACAGAAAAAGCAGATCGTTATTGCCGCCAGTACAGTGTTGGACGGCAAGGGTGGTGTTCTTCACAACACTCGCATCGTCATTGAAGGATCGAAGATCGTTCGGATCGATCCTAAGGCAGGACCTGTCGATTACGATCTGCGCGCGTTGACAGTGTTGCCGGGCTGGATCGATTCACACGTTCATATCACCTGGAGTTTCGGTCCTGATGGGAAAAGCGCAGGCCCGGCTCCAATGACACCTTTTGCCGCCAATGCAGCCGCTGAGAACGCCCGCGTGACTTTAATGGCCGGCTTCACGACTGTGCAGAGTGTCGGCTCCGCAAACGATCTGCCTCTGCGCGACGCGATTGCCAAAGGCACACTGCCTGGTCCACGTATTCTGACCTCCGCCGAACCGCTCCTGGGCCGAGGCGATCAAACTGGAACACCGGATGAGATTCGCGCTTTCGTCAGAAAGCAAAAGGAAGCAGGCGCGGATCTGATCAAGATCTTCGCTGCGGGCAGTGTGCGGCGCCCGCAGATGATACTGTCACCGGAGCAGCTCAACGCTGCGTGTGATGAAGCAAAGAAACTCGGACTGCGCTCACTCGTTCATGCCTACAAAGATGCGGTGCGTGCGGCTGTTCTCGCCGGATGCACGGAAGTGGAGCACGGAACACTCGCTTCTGACGATGATCTGAAGTTGATGGTTCAGAAAGGCGTTTGGCTCGACCCGCAGGCCGGACTGGTAATGGAGAACTATCTTCTGAACAAGGACAAGTTCCTCGGTACGCCGGGCTTTTCTGAAGAAACGTTTACAGTCATCAAGGAAATCATTCCGGACTATCACAACTTTTTTAAGCAGGCCCTGAAGATTCCCGGATTGAAGATTGTCTTTGGGTCGGATGCGGTGGCTGGCTCACACGGACGCAACGCGGAAGAGTTCATCGATCGCGTGCGCGACGGCGGTGCTGATCCGATGGCGGCGATGATCTCAGCCAATTCACTCGCGGCTGAAGCGCTTGGACTGGGAAATCAGATCGGTTCAATCGCGCCCGGCTTTCAGGCAGACATCATTGCTCTCGACGGCGATCCGATAAAGGACATCACCGCCGTCCGTCACGTGGTGTTTGTAATGAAGGGCGGCGTCGTTTACAAGAACAACCACAAAGAACCCTAGAGGCACCAAAATCATCTAATCAATGCTTGAGTTTTTTGTGCTCTTCGGGGCTATATGGAATAGCAGGTCCGTGTAACCAAACTGGTCGGTTTAGTGTCTTTAGTATCAGGACGGGCTCTCCCCAGAAGTAGAACGGGAGAGCCTGTACCGTTTAAACAAGAACAAGGAAGGTTAAAAGATGAAAGGAAAATATTTGCGAGGAATCGGCGGTCTCGCTCTCACCGCGTTTATGTTGTTTGGCGTCGCGTTCGCCTCACGTACGGATGTGCAGGCACAGAGCCGGCGTCGGATCGTGATCGTTCGCCCTTACCCATATCGCATATATCGTCCGTTTGGGTTTGGATATCGAAACTGGTGGGGTTACCCATATGGCCCGTACGGCTGGGGATATGATCCCTGGGGCTACGGCTACCGGTACAACCATTATGTCTTTGACAACAGCGAAAATGCTGCTACTCAGGCATACAAAGATGGATTCAAGACCGGCAAAGATGACGGTAAGAAGAACAAGAGCTTTGATCCCCAGCGCTCTCACTACTTCAAGGAAGCAGGGTTCGGAAACTTTGCTGACGTTTACCGGCCAAGCTTCTCGAGAGGTTACCAGGACGGTTACCGCGTAGGTAATAACGAACGACGCGTTGGTTAATAACACTTAACGCAGATAAACGCAGATCGATCTGCGTTTATCTGCATTCATCTGCCGCTTAGACGTCTGTGTCACTCGCTATTCACCATCCACGGAATTCCAAAACGATCGAAACACATCCCAAAGCCTTTGGCCCAGAATGTCGCCTGGTACGGCATAATCATCGTTCCGTTTTCAGCCAGCGCATTGAATATCTTTTCGCCCTTAGCTGCGTCATCGACTGAAATTGATACTGAGAAACCCGCCGGTCGCTGAAAATGTTCCGGCGGCGCATCAGACGCCATCAAAGTTGTGTCGCCGATCGAGAACCGCGAGTGAATAAGCTTGTCCTTCCAATCGGGAGGAACGTCTTTTTCAGACGGCGATCCGCCGTATTTCATTACTGCCTCAATCTTGGCGCCGAGCGTCTGCTCGTAAAATTTCAGAGCCTCCTCGCAGTTTCCATTGAAAAAAAGATATGGATTCAAGTGCATAAGTTCCCTCCTTAGTATCGAACGATTTAACCAAGCGGTCTGAGCTTCCACCTGCCATACGCGACGAACACGCAAAGCAATCCAACTACGAGAGGCGTAATAGCCATCGTGAATCCCGGGCCTATGGTCGTCACAATCACAGCACCGATCATGATGATTGTCAGTCCGATGGCAGCGATAGTCGTCAGATGTTGCTGCCTGCGCAGAAGTCCAGGCAGGACCAGTCCGAGCGCTCCAAGCACCTCGCACAAGCCGATGAATTTCAGAAACCAGCCCGGGAAGATTATTTGATTTGGGGGACCCATCGCCTGTAGGGTCTCGGCGGGCAGGACTAACTTAGTGCCACCCGAAAAAAGAAACAGCAGTGTCAACAGTATTTGAATAATCCAAAGCAGGATGTTCATTATCAGTTTTTCCTTTTAAGAGTTTTGCCCGGGTAGTCCTTTGATTTCCAGCACCGGACGGATCTCGATGGTGCCGACGTTGGCAACAGGAATCCGCTCTGCGATGCTCATTGCTTCATCCAGATTCCGCGCGTCGATCAAGTAGTAACCGCCGAGTTGTTCACGAGTTTCAGCGAACGGTCCATCTGTCACCAGTCGCTTGCCGTTTCGCACGCGAACGCTCGTGGCAGTTGACACTGGATGCAGCGGACCAGCCGACAAATACTTGCCTGAAGCGCTGAGATCCTGTGCGAGTTGCGCCGATTCGACGTAGCAGTGCTCTCGTTCAGTATCGCTCAAAGCTTTTTCATCCAGGTAAACCAATAGCATGTATTCCATAAATTTCCGCCTCCACTCCTAAGTCGGACGGGAAGCTCTCGAATCGACACCCCTTGCCCGAATTTTTTATTATCAAACGTGCTTCCAAACACTAATGTTGCTGTTGATGAAGTCTATCGATCCGACTGGGGCCGGATTGTTGCAACTCTAATACGTCATTTTGGTGATTTCGAGCTCGCCGAGGACGCCGCACAGGATGCATTCACCGCCGCCGTCGATCAATGGCGCACTGAAGGCATTCCCGAATCTCCGCGCGCCTGGATCATTCAAACCGCCAAGCACAAAGCCATCGATCGCCTGCGGCGTCAAACGCGTCTACAGCAAAAACTCGCAGCAGATCCGGATTTCGCATCCGAGCCAATCGTCGAGACACCAAATCTCAACTTCGACGAAATACCAGACGATCGTTTACGACTGATCTTTACGTGCTGTCATCCAGCCTTGTCGCTCGAGGCGCAGGTCGCGCTCACATTGCGCACTTTAGGCGGACTTCAGACCGATGAAATCGCGCGCTCGTTTCTGGTCCCGACGGCGACGATGGCCCAACGACTGGTCCGCGCGAAACGAAAAATTCGCGATGCTGCCATTCCCTTCAAGATCCCAGACACGAGCGAGATGCCGGCGCGTCTCGACGGAGTTCTGACCGCAATCTATCTCATCTTCACTGAAGGTTACGCGCCGACTCGCGGCGAGCCACTCGTGCGCGGCGATCTTTGCGCCGAAGCCATTCGACTCGGACGCCTGCTGCGAACGCTATTCGAGCCGAAGCCTCCCGCTGAAGCCACCGCTCTCCTCGCGTTGATGTTGTTACACGATTCACGTCGCGAGGCTCGACTGGATGAAGATGGCGATCTCGTTGTACTCGAAGAGCAGGATCGCATGTTATGGAATGGACCACAAATCAAGGAAGCGCTGGCCCTGGTTGAAGAAGCGTTGCGCGGTGAGCCTGGTCCATTCACACTCGAGGCTGCGATTGCTGCCGAACACTGCAAAGCTGCGCGACCGGAAGACACGAACTGGTTACAGATCGTGAAGCTTTACGATTTACTGGTGGAGGTGATGCCGTCTCCGATCGTGTCGTTGAATCGCGCGGTAGCAATCGCGATGGCTCAAGGCCCGCGACCGGCGCTCGAGTTGATCGACGAGCTCGCCGCGATGGGCGAGCTTGAAGATTATCATCTGCTACACGCTGCACGCGCCGACATGCTGCGTCGTCTCGGCGACAATGAAGAGGCCGCTGAAAGCTACGAAGCGGCGCTCAACCTTGCCACCAACGATAACGAGCGACGCTTCCTCGAACGCCGTCTCCGCGAAATGCGTTCCTTGCCACAATAAGGCACATAAAGCACAAAAAAACCGAGTCAGAACTGTCACCTGCTAATAAACCCTTTTGTGCTTTTGTGCCTTTTGTGGCTAATGCTTAGGCGCCTGCGCCCTGACCGTGCATCGCGGCAAGTCGCTTCTCGATCTCTTCCGGTGTGACGTCTTCCTTGTGTGTGGCAACGGTCCAAACGTGGCCAAACGGATCTGTTAGCGTGCCGGAGCGATCTCCGTAAAACTGATCCTGCAATGGCTTGAGCTCAGTGCCGCCAGCCGCGATCGCCTGCGGATAAATCTGGTCCACGTCGTCAACGTAGATCATCAGGCTCACCGGTGTCCCACCGAAATCCTTCACTCCCTTGAACTGTTCAGTCGCATCAGCCAGCATGAATGGCGAATCGCCAATCTTCATCTCGGCGTGCCCGATCTTTCCTCCATGTTCCATGCGAAACAGCTCGACTGCGCCAAACGCCTTCTTGTAATACT
>DASUYO010000235.1:0-2954 GCA_036377375.1 Pyrinomonadaceae bacterium | reverse complement strand
GGCGAAGAGAAGAAACTAGCGATCCTGTTTGCAGACGTCCGCGGTTTCACGGCACTCTCCGAGCGGATGTCCCCGTACGACGTCATATACTTTCTGAACCGTTATTTCCATCTCACCAGCAACGTCATCGAAAGCTACGGTGGTTACGTAGACAATTACATGGGCGATGGGCTGATGGCGCTGTTCGGCCACGATGACGCACCGGATGCTGCGTTTCGCGCAGTTAGCGCCGCATTAACAATGCTGGAAGAGGTCGAGAAACGATCAAGGCACTTCGAAGAACTCTACGGCGTCAGCGTGCGCATCGGCGTCGGTGTACACCACGGCAACGTCGTGGTCGGCATCATAGGTGCGGGAGAGCGCCAGCGCATGACAGTCATCGGCGACGCCGTGAACTTTGCCAGCCGAATCGAGAGAGCCAACAAAAAGTACGGCACCGAACTTCTGATTTCAAATGAAGTACATGGGCGCATCGCGGATCGAATCACAGTCGGCAGGCAGATCGAGCACGCCGTTATCGAAGGCAAGACCGGAGAACACGTGCTACACGAAGTGAAGGGATTAAGAAAGGCAGGGGATGAGTAAGCCGTTCCCCCTCGGCGCAGCGTGCACTGCGGGCGGCGTAAACTTTAGCGTCTATTCCAAGAACGCTACTGGAGTCGAGCTGCTCCTGTTTGATCACGTCGATGATGCACATGCGTCATATGCGATCCCACTCGATCCCTCGACTCACCAGACCTATTACTACTGGCACGTATTTGTCCCTGGGCTAAAGGCGGAGCAGATCTACGGCTATCGGGTGACAGGTCCTTACGAGCCGAAAAGAGGTTTTCGTTTCGACGCAGACAAGGTGCTTCTCGATCCTTACGGAAAGGGCGTTGTCGTTCCCGCGAACTACAGCCGGCGCGCCGCCAGCGAGCCAGGCGCGAACACCAGCACTGCGATGAAGAGCATAGTAGTTGACCCTGACGAGTTTGACTGGGAAGGCGATGCCCCGCTTCACCGTCCATGGTCCAGGACCATCATCTACGAGATGCATGTGGGGGGGTTCACGCGTCACCCGAGTTCGCGACTCACGGCTGATAAGCGCGGCACCTACTCCGGTTTAATCGAGAAGATCCCGTATCTTCAGGATTTCGGCATTACCGCTGTTGAATTAATGCCTGTGTTTCAATTCGACGAGCAGGACGCTCCCGACGGTTTGAAGAACTACTGGGGATACGCGCCGGTTTCATTTTTCGCTCCTCACTCAGGCTACAGTCAACGAAAAGATCCGCTCGGGCCGATTGACGAGTTTCGTGAGATGGTCAAGGCTCTGCACCGAGCCGGCATCGAGATCATTCTGGATGTGGTGTTCAACCACACGACTGAGGGCAACGAGGTTGGGCCAACACTCTGCTTTCGCGGCCTGGACAACGAGGTCTATTACCTGCTCGACGAGAATGATCGTTCGCGGTACTCCGACTACACAGGAACGGGTAACACTCTCAACACGAACCGTTCAATAGTGCGGCGCATGATCCTTGATAGTCTGCGGTACTGGGTACAGGAGATGCACGTAGACGGGTTCCGTTTCGATTTGGCCTCGGTCATGTCGCGCGATGAAACGGGCCGTCCGATGCTGGATCCACCCGTCATTTGGGACATCGAAACGGATCCCGTATTGGCTGGGACAAAGTTGATTGCTGAGGCTTGGGACGCTGCGGGCCTCTATCAGGTCGGCAGCTTTGTCGGAGACGCGTGGAAGGAGTGGAACGGAAGGTTTCGCGATGATATCCGCAGCTTCATGAAGGGAGACGCCGGCACGGTTACGAAACTCCCACACCGTCTCGTCGCAAGTCCCGACGTCTTCGGAAGCGAAAAGTGGCGGCCTGAACGGAGCGTCAACTTTGTGACCTGTCACGACGGTTTTACACTCAACGACCTCGTCTCGTACAACGTGAAGCACAACGAGAGCAATGGGGAGGGGAACCGCGACGGCACGAATAACAATCTAAGCTGGAACTGCGGCGTCGAGGGTCCTACAGAAAACGCGACTGTCGAGCAGCTCCGCAATCGTCAGGTGAAGAACTTCCTTACGCTTACCCTGCTTGCGTTAGGGACGCCGATGCTCTTGATGGGCGACGAGGTGCGGCGCACACAGCGTGGCAACAATAACGCGTACTGTCACGATGACGAAACGAACTGGTTCGACTGGTCGCTGCTCGAACGGCACGACGACGTGCATCGCTTCGTGAAGCTACTCGTCTCTCATCGCCTTCATCATCTGGTCCAGCCGGGTCGGCGCGATCAGACGCTGGCTGATTTTCTAAGTGAGGCTCAAATTCAAATTCATGGGATCAAACTCAATCAGCCGGATTGGAGTGACGACTCTCACAGTCTCGCCTTCACGGCGCGCGACCCTGCGGGGGGAATGCTTCACGTCATGATCAACGGATACTGGGAGCCGTTGGCCTTTGAAGTTCCACTGACAACCGAAGAAGGTCGCTGGCGACGATGGATCGACACCTCCCTCGCGTCGCCAGACGACATCTGCGCACGGAACGAAGCGGCGGTAATTGCGGGTTCGACGTATCTGGTCCAACCTCGTTCGATAGTCTGCCTGTTTGCCCAACCTCATGCTGGTTGACCTTCCGTCCTCAAGCAACAACTCCACTGATGTCGTGGTTCCACGAGATCTCGTGAAATCACGAAAGTTTTTCGTCGCCTTTCCACACAAGTTCAGTGGTTTTTGCTGGAACGTTCGTTGCACTTCACGTTGCGCGGGAATAGCCAGAATGATGGCGCGTCCGCTAACAGAATACGTATTGGTCTATTCCGAGCAATGAAGGACTAGCGATAGCCGGCACACAGGCCAGATGGTCTATTGAAATCTAAGCACTGCATATTATTAAGAGATCGAACATGGCATTATTTGAAACCCCCGAAGACGTAGAGACTGAACTCGCTACGGG
>DASUYO010000234.1:0-8381 GCA_036377375.1 Pyrinomonadaceae bacterium | reverse complement strand
GACGACGATGGCGCAGATGCGAATGGGCGAATCATGGCGCATCGGCATCGACGCCGCGCGGAAGACAAAACTCGTCGACGGCGGTGTCTACAGCGTTTCCCGCAATCCGATCTTTGTTGGGATCATCGCGACACAGTTAGGACTGTTGCTGGTGATTCCAAACGCTCTGACGTTACTGAACTTCGTGCTCGGAGTTGTTTTGCTAAATATTCAAGTGCGGCTGGAAGAGGAATACCTCCGCACCATGCACGGTGAAGAATACATCGCTTACACGCGCCGCGTGCGCCGCTGGATTTGATAATTGCGGCACTTTGGACAATCGACTTTCGGTTCGGTAGAATGCGCGTCGAAGTTCCTCGCAACAAAGAGCAGAGCACGCCCGCGCGTGCTCTCTTGCATGTAGATGGGCCGATAGCTCAGTTGGTAGAGCAACTGGCTTTTAACCAGTGGGTCGCAGGTTCGAGTCCTGCTCGGCTCACCATATACGAACCAAGGAGGACCAACATGCCAACCACGCTGACCTACATTACGGAAAGCATTGCTCAGTTTACGGTGGGCGTATTTCAAGAGTTTGTCCTGGAAGCAAGTGGCGGCACACCACCGTATGTTTTTCAAATCATGCAAGGCAATCTTCCTCAAGGCCTCAATTTTTCCGCTAGCGGAAAGATATCGGGAACCCCAACATCGCCCGGCACTTCAACGCCCTTCTTCAAGGTGACAGACTCAGCTGGCGATCATCTGACCCAAGCCATGGAGGTAACGGTGGCTGAGGGCGAGGCGGACTCCACACCGTCCACGCTGACGTTTATTACCGAGAGCATACCCATGTTTACGGTCGGCGTATTTCGGGAGTTTGATCTGGAAGCAAGTGGCGGCACACCACCTTACGCCTTTGAGATTACGCAAGGAAATCTCCCGGCAGGTCTCAACTTTGATAATAGCGGGAAGATATCGGGAACTGCGGATTCTCCGGGCACTTCAACTGTTTACTTTAAGGTAACTGACTCTGCCGAAGACGATCTCACTCAAGCGATGGAGGTTTCTGTAACCGATTCAACTGAAAGTGCAGACGGTGCTGTCGCCTAACGCTAGGTTGAGGAGCGTTTTGGGATCGCCCGTTCTTTAACCAGTGAGTTGCAGGTTCGAGTCCTACTCGGCTCACCACTTCTGGAAGCAAAGATTACATGCGGCTGCCTGCGAAGGTAGCCGCATTTCTGTTTTGGCAAACATTTGCTGGCCGATGAAATCGATCACATGCTTAACCAGTGCCGTTCGTAATCGCGCGCGCGTCGATCCGGTAAATGTCTCCGAAGCCATTACCGGGACCTCGAATCTGTTTCAAAAACTGCTCGTAAGTCAGCGGTTTAGTTAGCGGTCGATCCGCAAATCCTCTCTCGCTGGTAAAGAAAAAGTATTTTCCATCGGGAGACATGTTCGGACAGAAATCCAAGGCAGAAGAATTGACTGGTGGGCCCAGATTCTTCGCCGTAGTCCAATGGCCAT
The DNA here is from genome assembly GCA_036377375.1 of Pyrinomonadaceae bacterium. Lineage (GTDB taxonomy): Bacteria > Acidobacteriota > Blastocatellia > Pyrinomonadales > Pyrinomonadaceae > PSRF01. The sequence goes on along the minus strand of DASUYO010000234.1, from coordinate 6,878 downwards.
TTTGATTGAGGCTTATGTAAAGATCGCCATCTCCGAGACCGTCCGGTCGATTGTACGAAACAAAGATCAAAAAACTTTCATCCGGCGCAATATAGGGATCCCCTTCAGAGTATTTGGAATTGATCTCGTCGCCGAGGTTCTCCGGTTTTAAATATTTGCCGTTCACGAGCCTCGATCGATAGATGTCGCCGCTTCCTTTTCCACCCTCACGGTTCGAACTGAAATAGAGCGTTCCAGCATTCGACACTGACGGATAATACTCCTGACTTTCCGTGTTGATGTCGGCACTGAGGTTCGTAGGAGTACTCCATCCTGCGGCCGTCTTTTTCACCACCCAAATGTCGAAATCATTTTTCACTTTGCCAGGCGCAGGACGATTCGAACTAAAGAATAACTGCGCGCCGTCTGGCGAGATGAAAGGATCGAAGTCGCTGTATTGTCCTGAAAATTCCGTCACTCGTGGCGTTGACCACCGACCGCCGTTAAGAGTTGAGACCAGAATGGTCCAGAGTTGATACTTTGGCGTTCTCTTAGTGAAATACAGTGTCCGCCCATCCGGCGCAAACGCCGCATTTAGTTCCATGTCTCCAGTCGATATTGTTCCCGCTCCAAACAGGATCGGTTGCATTCGCTGATCAGAATCCTGGGATAGTTCACTGGCCCGCAATGCAACGCTAATCGAAATGAGACAAAGACAGAAAAGTATTAGAGATTCCTTAGCAATCAAGTTAGCACCTCCTTTACTTCTCAACGCCTATCTTCTTTAGCAGCACCATGAACCGAGGATCCGAACGAAGTGGGTCCACCTTGGGATCAACTTTCAGACTTAATAGCGACTCTTCATGCTGCTCGTAACTTTCTTCAAGACATTCGAACGCAATATCAATTTCGCCGAGAGCCGCATAGACCAACGCCAATCCACGATGAATCTGTTCAGTTACTACTTTGTTCCGCATCACGTCGTCGATCAGTCTTTTTGCCTCTTCTCGTTCTCCTGAAACCGCGTAAAGTTGTGCAAGGGTAATCGCGGTTTCGACTTTATTGCCGGTGAGCTTTCCCCACTTTTCGTTTTCAGCAGTCGCTTCATCGAACTTTTCGTTGCCTTGATACGCGAGCGAGAGAAGGCGGTGGGCTGCGGCATAATTCGGGTCTAACTCCAAGGTTTTTCTGGCCATCTCTATGGCCTCGTCGTATTGCCGGTTGTAGTACAGCGTCAAGCCCTTGTCCTTTAGGATTGCTTGTGAAACCGGATCGAGCTCTGCAGCCCGTGAAATCATTCGAAGAGATTCTTCAAGTCTGCCCATATCCAGAAACCATTGGGAATACCAGTGGGGAGCTGTGGCATAGTTCGGATTCAATTCGAGCGCAAGCTTGAATTCCTTCGCGGAGTTCACCCAATCCCATTCGCGCAACATCAGAATACTTGCAAGCGACGTGTGAACTTCTGCCAGCCGATTGTCAATTTCCAACGCTTTGTTAACTGCTGCCCGCGCCTTTGGGTATAGTTCTTTGCGTGGAATATTTCCGAATTCGCCTAATAAACTGTACGAGTCGGCAATTCCGGCCCACGCAAGCGCATAACCGGGATCATTTTCGATTGCCCGTTCGAAATACTTAATGGCAGTCTTTAGGCCTTCTTCACTTCTCTTGTTCCAGAAGAAACGACCCCGGAGATAGAGTTGATAAGCTCCGGTGTTTTCCGTGAAGCGCTTCTTGAGATTTTGCTTTTCGTCAGGGGACAGTCGGAGTTGCAGCGCTTCAACGATTTCCACCGCGACCTTCTCTTGAATGTCAAAAACGTCCGCCATCGTACCGCGATACGTTTCTGACCATACGTAGACGTCACGCAACGCGTCAATGAGTTGTGCAGTAATTCTTAGATCTCTACCTTGTCGCCTCACACTTCCTTCCAACAGATACTGAACGCCGAGGTCAGTAGCGGTTTGCTTATGTGTTTTCCCTTCTTTCACGTAGTGCGTGGTTGAGCCGCGTGCGATCACTTTCAGCATTTGCAGTTTGGAGAGATTCATTATGATCTCTTCCGTCAAGCCCTCGCTAAAATACTCGTTGTCCTTTTCGGCGCTGAGATTCGTAAAGGGCAACACTGCTATTGAATTAAGAAAAGGCGACGATTGAATTTGAGCAATTCTCTTGCCTGATCCGCTGCGAATGATTTCAGACTCAACCAACAATCGAGTTTGCAATTGCTGTAGATCATTGAACAATTCTTTCGCTGACTGGTAACGTTCGTCTCTATCCTTGCGTACCGCCTTGGCGACGATACGTTCAAGTTCGGCAGGCGTGTCACTGCGATGCGTGAGGATCGAGGCAGGTTCTCGATTGATAATGTTTGCCCACACATCCACCATCGTTTCACCTTGAAATGGTTTTTGATCCGTCAGCATTTCATAAAGCACACAACCCAGACTCCAAATGTCTGTTCGCGCATCGGTCTCCTGACCTCGTGCTTGTTCGGGCGACATGTAGGCAACTGTTCCCATGATCACGCCGATGCTGGTTTTGACCTGCATTTTGGTCTCGGCTTCTCTATCAACTTTTGAACTATCGGTCGCGGTCAGTTTCACAAGACCAAAATCGAGGACTTTAACAATCCCGTCGTCGCGAATCATGATGTTGTCGGGCTTGATGTCGCGGTGAACGATACCGGCCCGATGTGCCACGTCTAACGCGGATGCTACTTGCAGACCAATTTCAAGTGTCGACTTCAGACTGGGTGATTCCCTTTGTAGTTGCATGGTGAGAGTTTCGCCCTCAATAAACTCCGTGGCGATGAAGTGTACGCCGTCAATCTCACCAATTTCATGAATCGTAATGATGTTCGGATGATTGAGGGCTGACGCCAACTTGGCTTCACGCACAAAGCGGCTCATCCTATCTTTATCTTCGGCCAGTGTGGGCGGCAGAATTTTGAGAGCAACTTTACGGTCGAGCTTGGTGTCTTGAGCCAAATACACCTCACCCATGCCGCCCGCGCCAACTTGCGAGCGGATTTCGTAGCGACCGAGTTTTGTGCCGGCTTCAAGCGTCATTAGGGGAACGCACCGAGTTTACATCAGCTTCGAATTGTCTGTTCAACCCAGAGACTCAAATTCTCACTTTCCCCTGGAACGAAAAGTGGATATTGTTCGTTTGGATTCCCGGCACTCGTTTTTAACTGCACTCTAAAGAGGCCATAAACCTTCCCATTCGAGGTGAATCTATGTTGCGCACGTTCGCGATTCTGTCCGCATGTCTCTTTTTATCAGTTGCTTCACTTGCAGAGACGGCCGGTGATCGGCCCCTCTTGATCGGCCGCGTCGCCATTAATCAATCTCATATTGCGTTCACGTATGCGGGAAAGATCTGGTTGGTCGAACGAACAGGCGGGACTGCCAGGCGACTCACGAAGACGCCGAATGAAGAGACCAGCCCTGTCTTTTCGCCCGACGGTCAACGCATCGCATTTTCGCAATCCAACGGAAATGATTGGGACGTGTTCATTGCGCGCACGGATGGATCCGGTGAGCCCACGCGCGTGACGATGATGCCGGAGGATGATTTCGTCACTGCGTGGTCGCCGGATGGCAAGGAGATTGTTTTCGAGACTACGAGAGACGAAGAGGGCTTAACTCGTCTCTACAAAACTTCCGCCGAGCGTCTCGCGCTTGCGACACCACTACCGCTACACCAAAGCTTTTCCGGTTGGTTCTCGCCGGACGGCAGCCGTATTGTCTACAACCCAAGGACCGGCACCGGCGACTGGCGTTACTACCGCGGCGGATATGCTGCGCCTTTGTGGATCGCCGATCTAAAAACAGGCGCTCTCGAAAAACTCTCGACTGGAACGCATAACGATCGAAGTCCGATCTGGGTGCAGGACAAGATCTACTTTGTCTCCGATCGCACAGGAATCTTCAATGTTTACTCCTACGACACCAAATCGAAGAAGAGTCTGCAACTGACAAAATACCTGGGCCAGGGTGTTCGCACTGCATCGGCAACTAACGATGCTGTTGTCTATGTGCAAGCAGGACGGATACACCTGCTTGATCTGAACACCAATAACGATCGAGTGGTAAATGTTTCGGTGTCGCCCGATACATCTGAACTCGCTCCACGCACTGCAAGCGCGATGCGCTCTCTGGAGCAGCTTCTCCCTTCAGCAACCGGCGACCGGATTGTTTTCGGTGCGCGCGGCGAAGTGCTCATCTTCGATCCAGCAAACGGCTCTTATAAAAATCTGACAAATACACCGGGCATTGCTGAACGCTATCCAGTAATTTCGCCCGATAACAAATCGGTCGCGTATGTTTCAGACGAGTCCGGTGAATACGCACTTCACATCCGCTCTCTGGAAAACGATTCAGTGAAAAAGATCCGGATCGAAGAGAAGCTGTCGTTTTATTGGGGTCTGGTGTGGTCGCCTGATTCGCGAAAGCTCACGTTCCCCGATAGACGACTCGGACTTTGGCTCGTTGATGTTGCGACCGAAACTGCGCTCAAGGTTGATACTTCTCCTTATTCTGCGCAGGACTCATGGACGCCAAACTTTTCATCTGATTCGCATTTTCTCACGTATTCGAAACGCTTGAAGAACCGCGCCGGAGCGATCTTCATTTACGACATCGCGCAGAAGAAGGCATTTCAAGTGACGGATGGCGTCACGCATACGCAGCTGCCCGTATTCGATGCGAACGGAAAATATCTCTATTTCGTTTCGAGCCCCAATGCCGGCACGAGTGAATTTAGCTGGGGCGTTCTGAATGGAGTATTTGCGAGTCCGCTCGTGGTACGACGTGTTCATGCTTTGGCTTTGTCGAAGGATCAGCCGGCTCCGCTTCTGCCTAATGGCCAACCCAATCCGGAAGCGAAGGTCAACGAGATCGCTCCGCAAGTGAAGATTGATTTCGAAGGTCTTCAATCACGCTTTATTAATCTGCCGTTGCCGCAACGCGATTATTCACAGCTCGCTACCGGCGGTGCCGGAAAGTTGATCGTGGCGATTAGCGAGTGGTCAGCTGCGCCTGGTGATTTTACTGGACCAACACAGTCGCAGGCAGTCTATTCGTTTGATGTCGCTAAGGGTGGTCCATTGCAAAAGATCGTGGACCAGATCAGCGCCGTTGATATAACTGCGGATGGCAAGAAGATTCTTTATCGCAAAGGCAGAGACTTTTTCCTTACTTCAACAGAGGCTCCTGCAAAACCCGACGAAGGGCGGCAGGATTTCAGCAAGATGGAAGTGCGCGTGGTTCCGGCCGAGGAATGGCGTCAGATGTTTCACGAGTCTATGCGGATCATGCGCGATTGGTTCTATGACCCGAATCACCATGGTCAAAATCTCATAGCGCTTGAAAACGAATACGCGGCTTATCTACCGACGATTGTTCGTCGCAGCGATCTCAATCGTCTGATGCAACAGATGCTGGGTTATGTATCGGTCAGTCACCTCAATGTTGGTGGCGGTGATACTGGACCGCCGACCGGAAGCGGCAATCGCATTGGTCTGCTCGGAGCTGACTACGAGATAGTCAACGGAAAATACCGTTTCAAGAAAATCTATCGCTCGACGTCTTATTCCTCGGCGAACGGTTCATTCAGTGCGCCACTGGATCAACCAACAGTTGATGTGCGTGAGGGCGATTATCTTATCCAGGTCAACGACAAGTCAGTTGAAGCGGAAAAAAATGTGCTCAGCTATTTCGAAAACACGATCGGTCGACCGACAAAAATCACTGTCTCTGTCAATTCTGACGGTTCTAAGGCACGCACTTACACAGTCTTTCCGGCACTCGGTGAAAATCGTCTACGTCGCGCGAACTGGGCCGAAGAAAACCGCAAACTCGTTGAGAAACTCTCCGCTGGCCGGCTCGGCTATATCTTCATCGAAGGTTACGGCGGAGACGGCATCATGAACGCGATCCGCGGTTTGACCGGATACGCCGACAAGCAGGGCGTCATCGTCGATCAGCGTTTCAATGGCGGCGGCATCACGCCCGACTATCTGATCGAATGGATGCAGCGCAAGCCGCTCTACTATTACATGTTTCGTGGTGGTGACGATATTGCGACCCCTGTGAATCCCGCACCGCCAGTGAAGGTAATGATTATCAATGAATTGAACGGTTCGGCAGCAGAGACGGGCGCTTTTATGTTCAAGCTTGCGAAGGTTGGTCCAATGGTCGGTAAACGCACCTTCGGTGGCGGGATCGGTCCTTACTACTTTACTCCGGAACTGATCGACGGAGGTCAGATTCGTCTACCGAATCGTGCGGCGTACGATCCAAGCGGAACAAGTTGGGGAATAGAGAATATGGGCGTCGCACCTGACTTCGATGTAGAGATCACGCCTGCTGACGTCATTGCGGGACGCGATCCGCAGCTTGAAAAAGCAATTGAGGTTGGTCTCGCGCAGATCTCCAAGACTCCATCATTCGTTCCGAAGCGTCCCGCTTTCCCGGTTCATCCCGGCGAGCAAAGCAAGGTCACGTCGTTGTCAACACTCCCGCCGGCAGGTTCGGCATTTCCGGCTCCCGAACCAAAGACGGCGCAAGTAACCGCGGCAGGCGTGACAGATGGCAAGTATGCGGCGTTTATCGGCAGCTATGATGGTGGTCCAATGGGCGTTTTGGTTATCAGACAGGAAGGCGAAAAGTTGTTTGCGTTCGCTCCTGGCGGCGAGCGCATTGAACTCGTTCCCGAATCAACTGCTGATACATTCAGCGCGCAACCCGTCGGCGGCAGCGTGAGTTTCGAACGAGATAACGCGGGTAAAGTGGCGGCAATTGTCGTGACGCTTCCTAACGGACGAGTAGTCAAGGCAAAAAAGACCTAGAAGGATTCGTACGGTTACATACAACTGTAGGGGCGGCCCTCCG
>DASUYO010000233.1:0-4369 GCA_036377375.1 Pyrinomonadaceae bacterium | reverse complement strand
GTCACTGCTGCAAATCTCTCGGCGGCAGGAATACCTTCGAGCTACGTTCCTTTTAGAAACGCTCACTTGTTGTCAGCAGCGACGAGCTGGGCCGAAGTCATTGGAGCTACGGCAATCTACATTGGCGCAGTGGCGGAAGACTCTTCCGGTTATCCCGACTGTCGCCCGGAGTTTTACGACGCGTTTCAAAACGTGCTCGATCTCGGCACAAAACCCGAGACACACATCACGATCAGAACTCCGGTCATCGCAATGCGAAAGTCGGAAATCGTCCGCACGGGCATAGACTTCGGTGCGCCTTTGCACCTGACGTGGTCGTGTTACAAAGAGTCGGAGCGGGCTTGTGGAAACTGTGATTCCTGCGCTCTGCGACTGCGTGCATTTCGCGAGGCCGGGGTTACGGATCCCATCCCTTACCTGCTTGACAGTAGTCGTTTTGCTTATTAGTTTAGGGTACTTTCTCAGGTGCTTATTTAATTACAACCAGCAATAAGTGTGGGCGCATCGTACGAAAGCCCTCGTAGCTTGAGCCGACACACGACGGAGGAATCTTTAAATGATTGGCAAATATATCTACACAGCGCTAGCGGTAGCCACCCTTGTCGCGTGCGTTTCTTTGACCGCATTCGCACAGACTGGCGAGCTCCGCGGTAAAGTTTTGATGCAGCAGGCGGATGGCCAAAAGGTTCCCCTCGCTGACGCCCAGATCGACGTTTTCAGGACGGACATATCCGGGAAATACAATACCAAGACAAACAAGAAAGGTGAGTTTGTATTTGCGGGCTTGCCGTTCATCGGCAGTTACATCATAGCTGCCAGTCACCCCACCGCAGCACCAAACTACGTTCCCGGTGTCAAAGTCGGACAGGATATCCCCTACGAGATCACGTTGACTCCAGGAAACGGCAAGCGGCTCACGTACGAAGAGATCAAGAATGCAGGTGCCGGTGGTGGTGGCGGTCCAACTAATCCTTCCGCGACGGGTGGACGACCCTCATCGGGCGGCAGCGAGAGCGCCTCGGATAAAGCGAAGCGCGAAGAGATAATGAAGAAGAACGCCGAGATCGAAGCTGCGAACAAAAAGATCTCGGAAGCAAATGAGATCGTCGGGCGTACCTTCAAGGTTGGAAATGATGCATTGCAAACTGCCACCGCGGCCAGCCGAGCGAACAATTCAGAGGAAGCCATTAAGAATTATACTGCGGCGGTGGCCGCCTATGATGAAGGTTTGGCTGCCGATCCGGAACAGCCCGCGATTCTAACTAACAAGGCTGTGGCTCTGAAGGGCCGTGGTGTCGAGCGCTTCAACGCCACCGTCAGATCGAAAACACTTGACGATGCCGGGCGCACTGCCGGTCTACAAACCGCAAAAGACGATTTCAAAGCCGCTGCCGAAGCCGCAGGTAAGGCGGTGACGCTGATTAAAGCTCAGCCGGCCCCGACTGAAGCTGCGGATGTTGACCGATTAAAAAATAACAAGTATGCGGCGCTGCTTACCTACGCCGAATCAATGCGACTGTTCGTCAGCAAAGCTGATGGGAGTCAGGCTGATGCCGGACTGGCAGCATTCAAGGAATATCTCGCAGTAGAAACTGACCCTGCCAAGAAAGCAAAAGCTCAGCTCGATATGGCGCAAATGCTGCTCGACGCGGGCGCTGCTGACAAGGCGTTAACGGAGTTTAAGACAATCCTGGCTACTACTCCTGACAGCCCCGAAGCGAACCTCGGTGCCGGCTTGGCCGTTTACGCCAGCGGAGATAAGACGAAGTTTCAGGAAGCCGCAAATTACCTCCAGCACTTTGTGGAGGTCGCGCCTGACACCAATCCGATGAAGGACGACGCGAAGGCGATCCTGGCGGAGTTGAAAAACACCGAGAACGTGACGCCGGAGAAGACCGCCCGGCCCAACCGCCGCCGTCCATAGGAACTACTCAGCTACTCAGTTTATGAACAAGTCAGGAAGGGTAGCTTGCCCCCGCTGTTACCAGAGCGGGGGCAAGCCACCCTTCCTGACTTGTTCCATTTTATTGGCTTCTACTCTCCAATCCAGGCTCTCACTTTGGTTAAATTCCCTACGAAATCTGCTGGAATCCTACCTTGACACTCTAACTGCCCAAACTGTACTATGAGTGCACAACGGTGTTTATCGCCGTTGTGGTTGAGGAAATAATTAGTCCCGTGCCTCGCGCCATTTTGGCGCCCTCTCACTCCACCAGGAACATCGGCGATCTATCACTCCCGAGAGCTTTGCAGAGCACAAATGTCAGCCAAATTAGGCGAAATTCTCGTACGCGAAAATCTTATTAGCCCCCAACACCTGAGAGAGGCACTCGACTACCAGCGCACAAACGGCGGTCGTCTCGGCTTCAATCTGGTAAAGCTGGGTCTGGTCAGCGACGACATGATCACTGCCGTACTATCGCGGCAGTACGGCATCCCTTCCGTAAATCTGGACCTCTTCAGCATCGATCCTACAGTCATAAGTCTCATCCCTCAGGAAGTCGCGCAAAAACATTGCGTCCTGCCGCTCTCACGCGTTGGCGCAACGCTCACGCTCGCCATGGTCGATCCCACCAACGTCTTCGCCATGGACGACGTCAAGTTTATGACCGGCTTGAACGTAGAGCCGGTAGTCGTCGCTGAAGGCAGTATTCAAGAGGCAATCGCCAAGTACTACGGCAGCTCACGCGAGATCGAGCTCGCAACAATGCCGGTAGAAGAAGTCGTGTACGAAGGCGCGAAAGGCTCAAATGGATCGGGAGCAATCACTCACGACGACCTGGTCTCATTGGACAGTATCAACTTTGAGACGGGACAGTCTGAAGATGTCGAGGTACTTGAAGACAATGAAGAGATCGATCTAGCAACGCTGTCGCGCATGAGTGAAGACGCGCCGGTCGTGCGTCTCGTCAACGTGCTGCTAGTCGACTCGCTGCGCCGCGGCGCCTCCGACATTCACGTCGAACCCTATGAGAAAGAGTTGCGCATCCGGTTTCGCATCGACGGCGTGTTGTACGACGTGATGCATCCGCCGTTGAAGCTTCGCGATGCTTTGATTTCACGCATCAAGATCATGTCGAAGCTCGACATCTCCGAGAAGCGCCTGCCGCAGGACGGCCGCATCAAGATCAAAGTAAAAGTTGATTCGCGCTCACGCGAGCTCGACTTTCGCGTCTCCACTCTTCCGACTCTCTTCGGCGAGAAAGTAGTGCTTCGTTTGTTGGACAAACAGAACCTCATGCTCGATATGACGAAGCTTGGTTTCGAGTCTGAGTCGTTGACGAAGTTCAAGCGAAATATTTCCAAGCCGTACGGAATGGTGCTGGTTACTGGTCCAACCGGAAGTGGTAAGACAAATACGCTCTACTCCGCGCTTCAGTCGTTGAACACGGTCGAGACCAACATCATGACCGCCGAAGATCCGGTTGAGTTCAATCTTCCCGGCATCAATCAGGTGCAAATGAAAGAGCAGATTGGCTTGAACTTCGCAGCCGCTCTGCGGTCTTTCCTGCGCCAGGACCCGAACATTGTTCTGGTCGGTGAGGTTCGTGACTTCGAAACGGCTGAGATCGCCATTAAAGCTGCACTGACTGGCCACCTCGTACTCTCTACCCTCCACACTAACGATGCTCCCTCAACCATCTCACGCCTCATGAACATGGGCATCGAACCCTTCCTCGTCGCAACCAGCGTCAACCTCATCCAGGCACAACGACTGATTCGCCGCATCTGCAACGATTGCAAGCAGGAACATGCAATGCCCGTTGAGGCACTTGTCGAAGTGGGTTTCGCAATGGACGAAGCCAGGACGATCAAGACCTACAAGGGCAAAGGATGTTCGACGTGCAACAACACCGGCTACAAAGGGCGAATCGGTCTTTATGAAGTGATGGAAATTACCGACGAGATACGTGAATTGATCTTGATCGGAGCTTCCGCACTTGAATTAAGGAAGAAGGCGGTCGACGACGGCATGATCACGCTGCGCGAATCGGGTCTGCACAAGATTCGCAGTGGCGTGACAACGATCGAAGAAGTCGTTCGTGAAACGGTCGCCTAATCAAGGAGAACCGAAGATGCTTAGACCAATTGCAATAGCGCTGATCCTTGTGCTGTCCGTCGGCATAATGTTGCCGCTGACGAATGAAGCACACGGTGTCAGGCAGACTGTAGAGGTCGGAAAACGACATCATCATCGCTATCGTTCACGCGCATGGTGGAGACGATATCGCGCGCGTCAGCGACAAAAGAGATTGGCGGCTGAGTTGGCCCATCGGAATGCTTCGCTGTCGTTACCGCAAAACATTTCTGTTGCCGAGCTGCAAGGACTCTCGGGTCCGGCATTGCCTTCGCTGCCTTCAAACACCGC
>DASUYO010000232.1:0-3641 GCA_036377375.1 Pyrinomonadaceae bacterium | reverse complement strand
CGGCCCTCCGTGGCCGCCCGTCGTGTTCATCGTCTTCCCGGGACGACGGGCGGCCATGGAGGGCCGCCCCTACAGTTGTTTGCGCGATGTCTAAGACCATCAAGATCTTTGTACTGCTGATCGCGACAGCATCAATTGTCTGCGCGCAAACGACCCGTGCGCAGGTAAAGGAGGCGGAAAGGCGACTTTCGGAGCTGGGCTACTGGACCGGCCCAATCGATGGACGTTTTGATACTGCGACCCGATCGGCCTTGATCGCGTTTCAGAAATGGGAAGCCCGGCCGATAACCGGCAAGCTCACGGTGGATGAGCTCGAGGCGATTCGCAATGGCAGCTCACCCAAACCCAGAGACGCCGGGTACGCGCATGTTGAAGTAGATCTCGATCGCCAGGTGCTGCTGATTGTCGGTGAGGATGGCAGCGTCAGAGTTCTTCCGGTCTCAACCGGAAATGACACGCCGTTCATGGATCAGGGACAGATGAGCGTAGCGTATACGCCGCGCGGCCGGTTCGTCGTTTACGATAAGACTTATGGCTGGGAGAACGGCGACCTCGGTTCCGTCTATTACGCAAACTATATCAGCGGCGGCGTGGCGATTCACGGTTACCTTAGCGTGCCGACACAACCAGCGAGTCATGGATGCATTCGGATACCGATGTTCGCCGCTCGCGAAGTGAGCAAGTTGCTGCCGGTGGGAACGATCGTGCTCGTGTACGACAAAGTATCTTTCGTCTCTGCGAAAGAATGGGTTCAGAATCCAAAACTAAAAGACGCCGCCCTCGCGAACGGCGCCTTGCAATAAATCTGCCTTCCTCGGTGCCCTAATCTATTCCTCGCATCTTGTGCAGTTGATCCTGCTGCTCCGGTGTTAAGCGATTCTTTAACCGCACGGCGAGACCGATGTGCAAGCGTTTGATCTCACGTTCGATGTCGAGCACCTTGTCGAGTTGGGCCAGCGCTTGCTGCTCGTTTACCGAACTCGACTTCATCGTTTCATGCAACAGCTCCATCTGATCCTGAAGTTTCCACTGTAGCTCCTGGAAGGCCATTGTCGTCTTTTGAATTTCACTGCGCATGAACGCTTTTTGTTCGTCGGTGAGATTCAGTTCGCGCGCGTGGCCCATGATCATGTCTGGGGGAAACATGAGATGTGCCAGTGGATCCGGATTGGGCGGATGCGGAGGATTGGGGATCTCACCGCGGGGCATATCGCGCGGCTGCGAGGGCGGCCCTGGATGTCCCGGCTCTTGCGCAACAATTACGGTTGCGATCAATAACGCGGTTGCAAATAAGATGGCAATCTTGGTTTTCATTGATTCGACTCCTTTATCGCTTCAGCATTCTTCGGTAAAAATGATTTGAGATCTTCGGCCGATTGGTTCAGTTGCGGTAACGAGTTAAACATCGAGCCGGACGGCGACTCGAGGAATGTTGAGGTCGGTGATACCCAGCTCGACAGTAGCGCTGATTCAGTAACGACTGAGCGTTCGCGCTCGGGCTGCGGCGCAAGTTTCTTTACCACATAACGATGCGAGTTGACGTGACGAGGAACGGCCGCGACTTTGTCAGACACTTGCTCGCGCTGTACGACAATTGGGCTCGTGGGTGGAGTCACATTTATGGCGTTTTGCGGAGGCACGGATTCAACCGTTCGATACTGCGACCAGACGACGAATGAAAAAACAGCAATAATCACGATCGCAGCCGCGGCGATTAACGCACTTAAGCCGCGAGATTGTGTTGGCCTATGTGCAACCGCACCTTGCCAAAGCTTTTCAAATCGCGGCGCAGTAATCTGATGTTCCACTGAGAGCTCAGAGAACAGCGCCTGAATTCTCTTTTCGTCTCCACCCAACTCCATAATCGACTCCCTCTCGATCAAGTGCTTCACGCAACCGTTTCTTACCGCGCTCGTAGTGTCGACGCGCGCTGCCAATCGAGATATTCATAACTTGCGCGGCTTCGCTCAAACTCAGCTCCTGATAAAACACCAGATGCAATGTCTCGCGCTGACGTGCGGGTAAGCATGCCAGCGACTGCTGGAACCGTCGCTGCATCTCCGAGCGCTCCAGTTCAATCTCGGGCTGCTGGAACTCAACTCTGCTGTCACTGATCGATGTCAGTGTGCGCAGGAACTGCTTGCGACGTTCACTGATGGCTGTCTTTCGAATTACCGCGAACAGCCACGTTTGCAAGCTGGCTTCATTTCGAAAACGTGCCTTGCCTTGCAGGATTTTCAAATAGACCGTCTGTAGCACTTCCTCAGCATCTGCATGGTTATTCCGGCAACAACTCAACGCCCAGCCAAAACTAGCTGGATGCAGTCTTTCGAGTTCCGCCTTAAGCTCCGGAATTTCCATCCGCGTGAATTACGTTCCGAGTATTAGTCGCCTGAGCGGCGAAATTGTATGACAGTGGAGCATGAAAAAGCCCAAATCAAGGAGTTTTGCCGAAAAACCCATAGACAGACGAACCAGTGACTGCGGTATCATACTTGCGGAGTTTCCGTCCGCCCTGTCCCACATTAGCTATTACGCCCGCAATCAGAGGAAGGTAACGAAATGTCTCAGAACGGAGCCGGCGATTTATATGAAGTACTTCAGGTAAGCGATACCGCCGAACCTGAAACTATTAATCGAGTCTATCGCATCTTCGCTCAGCGTTATCACCCTGATAATCGGGAAACAGGAAACGAAGCTCGTTTCCGCGAGATCACGGAGGCTTACCAGGTGCTCTCGAACCCTGAGAAGCGAGCGCAGTACGACGCCACAAATCAACAACGACGCAAAGATCGCTGGCGCGTCGTCGCGGCTGGTGCCGAGTCGGAAAACAATTTCGAATTGGAGCATATTGTGCGCCTCACGGTACTGGAAGCTTTATACACGAAGCGCCGTGTTGAACCGCACATGCCCGGGATCTATCTGCGAGAACTTGAAAGGATGATTGGCCGGCCGCGCGAGCATCTGGAGTTCACGCTCTGGTTTTTGACTCAGAAGAAGCTGATTAACACGGACGATTCACGGATTTACATTACGGCGGATGGTGCGGAATATTTGGAGGAGAGCTATAAAAACAATCTCCAGCGGAAACGGTTGCAAGCGTCGAACGACTGAGATGATCACTGGTTACGAGCGTGCGAGCATCGCGAGAAGTGCCGGGACAAGCAACCAGAGCAGTCCCTTCACAAGGAAGAAGAGGAAGCCATAGAAACCGAGGCGTTTGATCCAGTTCGCAGTCTTCATATCAGCTAACGCGAAATTTTGCTCGAGAAAGTAAACAACAAAAGCCCGCGAGAACAAAATGCTCTCGCGGGCTTTGCTTTTAAAATCCCGGCGACTTCCTACTCTCCCACACAGTTTCCCGCGCAGTACCATCGGCTCCAGCAGGCTTAACTTCCGTGTTCGGGATGGGAACGGGTGTGACCCTGCCGACAAAATCACCGGAAAACCTTTCAAAATCGAATAGCGACTGCGTCCAGGCAAGTCCACGCGCAAGCGCGGCTTGTTGCTTGAGTAAATTTTATGGTCAAGCCAAGGGACTGATTAGTAGTGGTCAACTGAACGCATTACTGCGCTTACATATCCACCCTATTACCTCGTGGTCTACAAGGAGTCTCACTGGCAGGTCTAATCTTGGGTCT
>DASUYO010000231.1:0-5288 GCA_036377375.1 Pyrinomonadaceae bacterium | reverse complement strand
GGCTCCGACGTACAGTTCTTCGATCCCGGTTTCAGGACCGGACGCACTCTGCAATACAGCGTCGATGTACAGCGTGAATTGCCTTTTAACCTGGTCGCGTCGCTTGGGTATATCGGACATCACGCAACACGATTGCGATCTAATTTCCAGCGTTTGAATGCACTGCCACTCAACGCACTGAAGCTGGGTTTTCCGATTCTTAACATGTCTCTCGCAGATGCGCTTGCGGATCCGGCGATCGTGTCGTTTGCGCAGAGTGCGGGAGTGCCATTGCCTTCGTCGACGAATGCAGTCTTTCCTGGATTCAGTGGCAGTGTCGCTCAATCACTGAAACCATTTCCGCAATACAACCGAATCAACAACATTCTCGAGAGCCAGGGAACTAGCGATTACAACGCACTTCAGGCAAAGCTCGAGCGACGCCTTTCACGCGGTATTCAAGTTGGAGCCTCTTATACTTTCGCGAAACTCATCACTGACGCTTCTGAAGATTTATTTGGCGGGTCACCGCTTGGCGGAGTCCTGCAAAATCCATTCGATCGCGAGTCGTTCCGCTCCATCTCTCCGAACAACGCTCCACACGTGCTCGTGATCAATTACCTCATCGAGTTGCCGTTCGGTAAAGGCAAGCGTTACCTGAACAATGGCGGGTTCGTGGATAAATTCATCGGCGGGTGGCAAGTCAATGGAATAAATCGATATCAGTCTGGCGTGCCGCTGAGTTTCTTCACATCAGATCCGCTCTACACTGACTTCCTGCAATTGACAGGATATCTCGGAAATCTCCGGCTGAACCCAACCGGTCAGCCGTTTGAGAGCGATAGCGCCTTCATTGCGAATCGGTTTGGACGGCAATCGATCAATCCGGCGGCGTTCACACCTCCGCCGCAGTTTGGCTCGGGCTTTAACAACAATCCGAGCGGTGCTGCGGTCGGATCCGCTGCTTACGCTGCCTATTACGCTAATCCTCTGCGGTTCTTCGGCTCGCTTGCTCCGGCACTCAGCAATGTGCACTCACCGGCTTTCTTCAGTGAAGACGTAAGCCTGCTCAAGAAAACACACATAACAGAGTCAGTGACGTTTGAGTTGGGCGCCGAGGCCTTCAATCTATTCAATCGCACATACTACTTCTTCCCGACAACGGATCTGCGTGACGCTGGAAACTTCGGCTTCCAGAGTGTTGGGGCAAACAATCCGCGCAGAGTGCAGATCCGTGTACGACTGCTGTTTTGAAGTGAGTTATCCACGGATTACAAAGATTGTCTTACTGATTGTGCTGGCTTGCACCACTGCGCACGCCCAGTCAATAGCCGATGGGATTTCGGCATTCGAACATGGCGACAAAACCAGGGCCAAGCTACTTTTCGAACAGGCGCTGAAAATCGATCCGCGTAATGTAGATGCGCACACATATCTCGGCATGATCGCTGCCGATGCAAATGAGCTGAAGGAAGCGGAGCGACACTTCGCGGCTGCAGCATCACTGGCTCCATCTGAACCGTCTACCAGAAACAACTACGGAGCGATTCTCATGCGGCTCGGCCGAACCTCACAAGCGCGCACAGAATTCGAAGCGTCGCTCAAACTAAATGCAAATCAACCAAGCGCACTGACGAACCTCGCGCAAATATATTTCGATCGCGGTCAACCTGATGATTTGCGAATGGCCCGAGATCTTCTGGAGCGTGCCGCAAAGAGCACCTCAGATCCCCAAACTTCTCGAGCACTGCTTACAACTTATTTGAAACTGGGCCAAGTGTTGATCGAAAAAGGTTTCCTCGACGAGGCCATCGCTGAGCTGAGCACAGCGGCCGCACTGGATCCAACGAACATCGACGTCATCGTCAATCTTTCGCGCGCGCAGATGCTGAAGAAAGATCTCCGCGCTGCGGGACGCACTCTCGAAACTGCGGTGGCGAGCGGATTAGACAACGCAAAGATCTACGCAGCTTTGGCAGAAGTCTATGAAGCAGACGGCCACTTTGAGAATGCGATACCGGCAATGCGGCTCGCAGTGTCACGCGATCCTCAGAATGAGGGGTATCACTTTCGTTATGGTCTTCTGCTCATCGACTCGCATGCGTCCGGCGCGGGCATTGTTCGTTTGCAGGAAGCAGTGAAGCGGTTTCCGAATTCTGCGCGTTTGTGGTTAGCGCTGGGAATTGCTCAGCTCGTGTATGGACAGAACGCCGAAGCGGAAAACTCTTTCAAGCGATCACTCGCACTAGACCCGAAAGCGGTGCCCGCGCTTGCGTATCTCGGAGTGACTTACGCGGAAAGAAGTATGTACGACAAGGCGATCGGCTTTTACGAACAGGCGATTGCTTTAAATGCGAAACTCGCTCCGCTGTATTACCTGATTGCAGACACCATGCTTAAGATGTCGGATCCCGACACAGCTCGCATCGAAAAGTATCTCAAGCACGCTATTGAGCTCGATCCGAATCTAGCCGGAGCTTATCTGACGTGGGGAAGACTTTACGTTCGAGAGAACCGGTATAACGAAGCCGCACCGCTGTTCGAACGCGCGGTGTCGCTACAACCTGACTTACTTGAAGCGCATTACCAGCTCGGGCGCGTTCTCATGAGATTAAAGCGAAGCAACGAGGCCAATCGCGAGCTTGGAGTCTTTAAAGAGTTAAGCGAAAAACAGAAAGCCCAAAATGAACCTCGCGAGATCGTCCGTCGCCTCGCGAATGTCAAGTTTTAATGAGAGCCACAAGAAGGCACAAAAAGCACAAATGGTTTTTCTTAACTTTCTGTGCTTTTTGTGCCTTTTTGTGGCTGCCGTTGATCGGCACTGCGCAAACTATTCGACTGGATAGAGAGTGGCAGCTTCTGATCGATCGGAGTGGAACAGCAAGCATCGCTTCACTGCCGAACAACGGTTGGCAGCCAGTGCGCGTGGGCCTCTCGTGGAATGCGCAGTTTGATCAATTGCGCGATTACATGGGCATTGCCTGGTATCGCACGCGATTCGACAAGCCTGCAATTCCAAATGAAGGGCATGTTCTCATCCGTTTTGATGCCGTCGATTATTTCACTGAAGTCTTCGTGAATGGAACGCGTGTCGGCGAGCATGAAGGCGGGTACACACCTTTTACCATCGACCTCACTAACGCACTTCATTCGGGTAGCAATCAATTGGTTGTGCGCGTAATCGATCCTCCAATGGATGAGAACGAGAATCGCGCGCGCTTCCCGCAGATGATGTACAACGAGATACCGCACGGAAAGCAAAACTGGTACGTGCAGACAGGCGGTATCTGGCAGCCTGTGTGGCTGGAGATAAAACCCCACGTCTATATCGAACGGCTACACGTCACACCTGAAGTTAGCGGCCAAATCGAAGTTGAAGTCACGGTGTCGGCAGGAAAGACAGCTACCGAAAGCCTCAATGAAAAGTTAAGTCTGGTCGTGCGGAATAAAGGCGGAGCAATCGAGTTCACACGAACCACTAACGTGCTCAAACCGGGAGCTGTCAAATTTCGGGGCTTCATAAAATCTCCGCAACTATGGAGGCTGACGACACCAACGCTTTATTCAGTCGAAGTGAGAATCGGTATAGACAACTTCAAAGATCAGTTTGGCTTTCGATCATTCGAAGCTCGCGCGGGGAAATTTTTCTTGAACGGCAAACCATTCTTCATGATTGGTGCTTTGGACCAGGACTTCTATCCTGACACCATCTATACACCACCCTCCGCAAACTACGTCCGTGATCAAATGCTGAAAGCAAAAAGCATCGGTCTGAACTTGTTGCGTTGTCACATCAAAGTTTGTGACCCAACTTATCTGAAAACTGCCGATGAAGTCGGAATGCTTGTGTGGTACGAGATTCCTTCGTGGAATGACTTCAATCACTTCACCCTCGAAGCAGCAGCGCGAGGTGAAAAGACTTTCCGGGAAATGGTGGAACGCGATTGGAATCATCCCAGCATTGTTATTCAAAGCATCATCAATGAGTCGTGGGGAGCCGACCTCAAGCAGGAATCACAACGCCAGTGGCTACGGCAAGCATCCGAACGCGCAAAGCAACTGACGAGGCCTTTGCATCGCTTGATTGTCGATAACAGCGCGTGCTGTCAGAATTTTCACGTCGAAACCGACATCGAGGACAATCATCGTTACAACTCCATGCCTGACTATCACGTGCCATTTGATAAATGGGTCGCGGATTTTGCTACACATCCAAAGTGGAACTTCAGCTCGTATGGCGATGCTCGCCGCACTGGTCAGGAGCCGCTGGTAGTCTCTGAATTCGGCAACTGGGGTCTGCCAAAGTTGCCGCATGATCTTCCGTGGTGGTTCAGCCGTGACTTTAATGGTCGCGAAGTCACCAGACCTGCCGGCCTCTACGATCGGTTCAAGCAGTTTCAATTCGAGCGGTTGTTTCGCGATTACAATTCCTTAGCCGAGGCTACACAATGGCATCAGTTCACTTCTCTTAAACACGAGATTGAAGAGATACGGTCTCACGCGTCGATCCAGGGATATGTAATCACCGAATTCACAGACATCAATTGGGAGGCGAATGGGCTGCTCGACATGTGGCGAAACACAAAAGTTTACGCCGCGGAGTTGCAGCAAATTCAGCAACCGGACCTGGTGATCATCAAACCTCAGAAACCAAATTACCGGAGCGGCGAAGTTGTAGAAGCACGAATAATTCTTTCGCATTACAGCGACAAGCAACTACGAGGAGCAACAGCGCGCTGGTCCACGCAATCTGGTTTGCAGGGTCAAGTCGAAATAAAACCTTCAATCACCAACGGCACCACCACGTCAGTCGGATCGATCCGGTTCAACGCTCCTAAAACCGACACTGCGCGTCGAGAGCCAGTGAAACTCGAAATCCGCGATAAACAAGGAACGCTCATCGCCGCCAATTCACAGGATCTAAATCTATTTCCCACGCCTGCCAAAAGCCCGAACATCCGAATTGTAATTGACTCCACAGTTGATCGCGGACTCGCAACAGCGCTGATTGCGGCAGGCTATGGGATCTCCGCATCCGATGAGAACCTGGAGTCTGTAATCATAACCACGACTGTTAACGGCGTGGTCCAACAACATCTTTCAGCGGGCGGACGAGCGATCGTGATAGCTAACGCGCAAACAGCTCTGCCACCAACCGCGCGATGGAAGATCGCAAATCGCGCCGGCTCGGATCTGGACGGCAACTGGGTGACGAATTTCAATTGGGTTGATAACAGAGCTGCACCGTTCAACGAGCTCTCATTTAATAAGATTCTCGGCTTCGAGTCTTACGCCGTCGTACCCCAACA
>DASUYO010000230.1:0-3585 GCA_036377375.1 Pyrinomonadaceae bacterium | reverse complement strand
CGCGTGAAAGTAGTTGCGCGTAATTACAATGTAACGCGGCCGCGCCACCGGGAAACGATGCGCGCCGGCTTCCTTCAGCGCCGCCGTCATCGCATCAGAGTCACCGTCGAGCACCAACGGTCGCACGGCAGCAACAGCACTCAATCCCATGCGAGCCGAGGCGCCGGCAGTGAAAATGCAATAGGCCAGCTCTTCCCAAAGCCGGGCGTCGGATCCTTTGCGCCAAACTTCTTCAAACTCACGGAGCCGCTTCCGAATCTCTTTGCGTCGCGCTCTGTGAGTGGCTACGACTCGTTCAACTGTAACGGGTTCTTGATTACGTTGCACTGTAGTTTGTCAATACGGCGATTCTATGAGTCTGCCGGAAAGCTTGTCAACGATTGTATCTGCTTTAGAAATCGGTGTAATCCGGGGCCAAAATAATGTAGAATTGGTTGGCGACTCCGCCCTTCGTCTCCTCACAAAATTTTGGATATGACTTCTGCATCGTTCAAATTGTTCCTGGCAACGCTGGTTATCGCGTTTTGCTCCACCACGTTTGCTCAGGTTCCCGAGCCGTCACCAAGTCCGAGTCCGAGTCCCAGTCCGACTCCGGAAACCGGAAGACCCCTCTATGGCTTACAGGGCGTGCTGATCGAGACTCTCGACGGCAAGGTAGTCTCGTCTCAAAACGAGAACGAGCAGTTTAACCCCGCCTCGACAATGAAGCTCGCAACAGCACTCGTCGCTTTGCGAACGCTTGGTCCTGAGCACCGGTTTGCAACCGGCGTCTGGACCGATGGCATGCTCGACAAAGCAACTGGTGTCATAAACGGAAATCTATACATCTCCGGCCGCGATCCGTCGTTTCATTACGAGCATGGCGTATTGCTCGCGCGTGAGCTGAACAAGCTCGGCATCAAGCAGGTTACTGGAGATCTGATCGTTGCTCCGGGATTCACGATGAACTTCAGCGCCTCGGCAACGCGCTCGGGCGAACGTCTTTACGACACGCTGGATTCGACGCTGCGAAGCGCGGAAGCAATGCGCGCCTGGAATTACGAACGAACATTGCTCAACGATCGCGCGAGTTTGGAGACGGTGCCGAGTGTTGCTGTTATGGGCGCTGTTGAAGTTGCGCCAGTGGTGCCCTCGGCCAAACTTCTGCTGACGCAGAGGTCGAGCAAGCTGCTCGACATTCTCAAAGTGCTGCTGTGTTACTCGAATAACTTTATGGCCGAGCGCATCGGTGAAGCACTCGGTGGACCGGAGTCAGTGCGGCAGCGACTGACAACTGATCTCACTCTCGGACCTGACGATCTCAGGATTGCTTCTTTAAGTGGACTCGGAGTCAATCGCATCTCACCGCGAGTGATGATGAAGATCTATCGTGAGCTGCTTGCGGAGTTGCGGAAACACGGGCTGTCGCCGTCCGCAATCATGCCGGTAGCAGGCATCGATCCGGGGACGCTTGAAGATCGGTTCACAGGTCTAGCATGGCGCGGCAGCGTGATCGCGAAGACAGGCACGTTGACGAGGACAGATGGTGGCGCCAGCTCGCTCGTCGGCCAGATGCAAGCTGCTAATGGCGAAGTGCTGCTGTTCGTGATTATGAATCAGCGAGGCAGTGTTTGGCGATTCAGGGAGAACCAGGATTATCTCGTCATGCTGGTGCAAAACACGCGTGGCGGGCCAAAGGCTTTCGAATACAAACCGCTGATGCTTACGATGCAGCTCTCACACACGGAAAGCACCGTTGCAGGCAGCGACGAATACGAGCCGCCTTCCCGATCCAACTGAGCGTAAAAAAGCGCCCCGGCATCCGAAGATGTTCGAGGCGCTTTACCATCCAACTGCATTGCGGCGTGCGGCACCGCAGCAGCGGACGATTTCCTTCTACCAACTGCTTGAAATTCCGAAAGGTGGGGGAATTCCAGATCCGAATAGAAGATGCTTGACACTCGGCGACTGAAAAATCGATCATTGCCAGCAGTGGCCGATATCCTACTTGTCGAAGACAAAGACAGCCTGCGTCGCGTACTGCGATTGACCCTCGAGAACGCCGGATATTCCGTCACTGAAGCCGCCGACGCCCGCGCCGCCCTCAACGAGATCGCAACTTCACGTCATCGTCTCGTCCTTACAGATCTTCGTATGCCAAACGGCTCCGGTCTCGACGTACTGCGTGCCGCTCGTGCCGCAGACGCTGACGTGCCGGTCATCGTCATGACCGCCTTCGGCTCGATTGACGAAGCCGTGCAGGCGATGAAAGACGGCGCACATGACTTCCTTCAGAAGCCTGTCGACTCAAATCATCTTTTGTTACTCGTCGGGCGCGCCCTCGAACAGGCCAGACTCAGAACTGAGAACGTGCTGCTGCGTGAAGAATGGGCACGCCGTTATGGATTTCCGCGAATTCTCGGTGAATCGGAGTCGCTGAAGCGCGCAGTAGGCGAGACGCAGCGCGTCGCGCAAACCGAAACGACAGTCCTTCTGCTCGGAGAATCAGGCACGGGCAAGGAGCTCTTCGCACGCGCCGTTCATCATCTTTCCGCCCGGCGCGATCAGCCGTTTGTCGCAATCAACTGCGCTGCCATACCCGAAACCCTGATCGAGAACGAGCTGTTTGGTCACGAGCGTGGCGCTTTTACAGGCGCGAGTGAACGGCGTCAGGGGAAGTTTGAACTTGCTTCAGGCGGCACCGTATTTCTTGATGAGATAGGGGAGTTGCCGCTGGCTGTGCAGGGAAAACTGTTGCGCGCAATCGAAGAGAAAATGATCGATCGCATCGGCGGGCGCGCACCGGTTCCGGTGGATGTTCGTGTCGTGGCAGCGACGAATAAAGACTTGAAAGCAGCGGTCGAGAATAGCGAGTTTCGTGGAGACTTGTTTTTCCGTCTCGCGGTGTTTCCAATCGAAGTGCCGCCACTTCGGGAGCGCGGTGACGATGTGGTGCTGCTCGCGCGTCACTTCGCGAGTGAAATCGGGCGCGAGTTGCGTGGCCGCGAAGCGCAGTTGAGTCCTGAAGCGGTCGAATCAGTACAGCAGCACCATTGGCCCGGAAATGTTCGTGAACTCGAGAACGCAATCGAGCGCGCGTGCATCATCTCCGACACACTCGTGCTTCAACCGAGCGACCTTGGCCTCGCACCTTCAGACGCTGAGGCGGCTGAAACTGTCGACCAGCTCGATCTTTCCGGCACACTGTCCGAGGCGGCCCATCGTGCTCTGCGCGTCGTGGAGCGAAAGAAAATCGCGCTCGCCCTCGAAGCAAATCACGGGAACAAGAGTAAGACTGCTGAGGACCTCGGCGTCAGTTACAAGACCCTGCTGAATAAGATCAAGGAATACGCTCTGTGACGACTTTTCTTAGCCTGCGAAGCAGGCGTAAGCATAAAGCCTGGGGCGTAAGCCCCAGGGTACAAATCGCATTTTACGAGCGAGCCTGCGACAGCAGGCGACAGCTTGAACGCTCTAGGCTGTCGCCCGTTTCACGGGCTGCGAAAATTTTGTTTCGCCAATCCTGGGGCTTGCGCCCCAGGCTTTATGCTTACGCCTGCTTCGCAGCCTTGCGAAAAGCTCTCTGACACGAAATGAACGACGACG
>DASUYO010000229.1:0-4726 GCA_036377375.1 Pyrinomonadaceae bacterium | reverse complement strand
AAACGTACGATGCTTGAAACCAAAACGTCGAAAGCAGTACCCCAGCGAGGTCGTTCCAGTCTTTGGCAAACCTATTCCGATAACTTTGGTCGCTCTGACTGGCCGAAGCTCACGCCAAGCGCTTCTCAACCTGTTCTGAACCTTCTTCGCAATCATCCGCCGTTGTTTGGCCGCAGTGTAACTGTCGAGTGTTCCTGTTACCAGCACGAGATCGCCTGTTAGGATACCGGCTATTATAAAAGCGTTTGCGCCAATGAGAGCTTCCAAAAGGAGAGTACCAATGAAAAAAAGTTCTTTAGCCACTGTGACCATTGGGGCAATGTTGGCCTTAAATCTAAGCCTGGTTTTTGCTGCGACGAAAGCTGATTTCAACGGGACTTGGGTGATGGATAAGAGTAGAAGCGAAGGACTACCTCCAGATGTCGAACAGACTATGATCTTGAAGCAGTCGGAGGACAAGCTAACCGTTGAGAACAGAATTACCGGGGATGAGAATGACCTCACTGTGAGCGACACGTACATAATAAATGGCAAGGAAGTGGAATTCAGCCAGAAGGTGAATGATCAAGAGTCCAAGGGCAAACGAACGTCAAAGTGGCTTGAAGATGGAAGCGGGTTTGTATCCAGTGAAGAGATCATACGTCAGGCGGGCGATGGGACGCAGATAACCCAACAAGTCACGCGCAAATGGGTGATGGCAGCAGATGGCAAGATGTTCACTGTCGAGATGAATGTGAAAGGGCCAAACGGAACGCGGCAAACGAAGCGGGTATTCGTGAAGAAGTGAATTCGAGGCGCAGACACGAACGCTTAGTGTCTCTGCGATCACCCGCCGCTGGGCCGGCTCATTTTCCTAACCAATGATCGAGGCCTCACATTAATTCTTAGGGTGCGACGAATCCCGCCAGCGGATTGCCATAGAAAGCATCAGTCTTCCACGCATTTCGATCCCATGTACCGCCCGAGTCTCCAATTACCTGGACCGGTATAACAACGCGATCTGTACCCAGGGTATTGCCGCTATCGATGCCGCCCTCAAGGCTGCCATTTGCAGACACTTTGAATTTCATCGATCGCGCGAGGTGACCCAGGATGAGCACTTTGATTTCGTAGTTACCTGGATTATTCCGAACGCCGAAACGCGGCTCATAACCCTCATCACCGCCAGGTGCATTCGGGTACACACCGAGAAACTCACCGTCAATCAGACCCCATCGATACAGGTTTGGGTTCCAATCTGCGGCGCCGTTTCCGGGCTTCGAAAACTTCGCGATGTCCTTGCCTTGATAGAACAGGTGCGCTTCGACTTCGGGGGTGTTCCCACGAACCCAAAAAGCAACATGGAGAAATGGATCATTCCCGTGACCTGGATCCTTCTCCCAGAACACGTATCCGAAAGGAATTCTCCAATCTTCATCCACATACCACTCCTCGTTGTCTATTTTCGTGGCGCCTTTGGAGGCTGGCACCATGACGACTTTCGCTGTGCCGTTGAAAAGCGTGACGTTGGTCCCTTGCAATTCGTTACGAAGACGAATCGTAAACGCGACAGGTCCCGCATACGTTACCTGCTTGCCACCAGGGATGGAATCACCACCACACGAGGCACTCCACGAAGGGGCGTCTTCGGTTTCCTTTTCCGGATTACAGTCAAAGCTCACCCAGGGCTTCCCTCCAACCGCGAAATCCACAGATAGACGGCTGCCACTCGCGATTGATCCAGTGCCGCGATATTGAATTGCCGGCACCCAACCTCGCGCTTCGTACCCACCAACATCGCGTCCTCGCTGGGTAGTGATCAAGATCGAGTCCTTGGCTATTCTCGGTTGACCGTCGCTTTCGTTCGCGGTCTGCGATGTTGTTGGCTGACTCGGTTGAGTCGATCCCGACGGTGCGGGCGTAGATGACGGCTCGGGTTTCGGCTGCGTCGGTTTTGGTATCTTAGGAATCTTGAACTGG
This sequence comes from Pyrinomonadaceae bacterium, assembly GCA_036377375.1. Taxonomy (GTDB): domain Bacteria; phylum Acidobacteriota; class Blastocatellia; order Pyrinomonadales; family Pyrinomonadaceae; genus PSRF01. The sequence goes on along the minus strand of DASUYO010000229.1, from coordinate 2,767 downwards.
GCCGACGTTGTCTGAACGCTCCAAATAGTCATCAGTAAGACGGCTGTTATAACCAAAGTCCTCCTCATTTTCGCGATCCTCCTGTTCGAATGAAGACTCACTTCCTTATTGCGTCAGCAGTGTCTGGTAATCACCAACGAGCTTGTCGAGCTTCGCTTTGAATGCGGGATTGGATATCGAGTGGCTAACGTATTTTACTTGCAGGTCGCCGACTTTCGATGCGTCTGCCGCGAGACTCGATACCAATTTCCTCTTGGTTTCGTCGCTTACCTGGTCGCCTCGGAGACTTTTCAGGATGCCCATCTGGCCCGCGATCTCAGTCTTCCTGGAATCAAGATATTCTTGAGCATCATCCACGCCATCGGAGGGGTTCGCTGCGGCCTCAATTCGCCTGACAAGCTCCGTCGTAAGGGAATCGACTGCCGTCACGGTCGCGTTCACCTCCGCGTCTTTCCTGCACCCCGCGACCGTTATGGAAATGAGCAACAACGCCGGCAAGGCAATCGCTGGAGTTCCGATTTTCGTAAAACAGTCCAAGAGATTTGCTCCAACAACGCAATTGCATTGCGACCAACAATACCCACTGCTAACATCCCAGCATTCTGCGAGGACTGAACGCGGCGAAATATATTTATTGGATTCGGGGAAGTCCTAAGATACTTATCGGAAAGTTCTAAAAAACTTCTGAGATCATTATATTGCTGGGCAATCCGCACTATCGGTTCGGGGACTTCATTGTTGACACAGATCAGAAGGTCTTACTACGCCAGGACAAGGCATTACCTCTCACACCAAAACTGTTTGAGACGCTGCTTATTCTAGTCGAGAACAGCGGACGGATTGTGCAGAAGGAACAATTCATGGAACGGCTCTGGCCTCACACTTTTGTTGAAGAAGCGAACCTGACGTCCAATATTCAACAGCTCAGAAAGTCACTGGGCGATAATGCGCGCCAACCTCATTACATCGAAACCGTCACCAAACGGGGCTATCGCTTCATCGCGAACGTCCAACGAGTGGAGCCGCACAATAACGGCGAAGTACGCAGTCGCAGTGAAATAACAGAGACCTCTCCGACTGCAACTCCGGCGGCGGTAACTGATCGGAAACGACTAAAACGGAAAGTCGTTATTGCACTGGCCATAGCAGCCCTGGTCATCGTGTGCGGTGGCTTTGTTTTTTGGAGGTACTTAAATGCCTCAAGCAAGCATCTGGGTGACCTCGTGGCAAACCTGCCGCTGAAGATCGAAAGGTTGACAGCCAGCGGTCAGAGTCGCAGCGCCGCAATCTCGCCTGATGGCAGATATGTGGCGTACACGCAAATGTTCAAAGGCAGATATAGCATCTGGATCCGGCAGCTCACGACAAATACGAACAGCGAAATAGTTTCCCCAACCGATAACATAATTGGAATGGCCTTCTCACACAGTGGTGAATATCTTTATTTCGTTGCAGGCGATCCGTCGGCGCTCTATCGCGTTTCGTTATTGGGTGGTGTGCCCAACAAAATCCTGGAGCGATTGGAAGGCAAATTCTCACTTTCACTGGACGACAGCCGGATCGCTTTCATTCGTGTTTCGACAAATAGCAACGGACAGCAAGAGCATGCTTTGCTTATTGCCAACTCCGATGGGACGAACGAAAGTAAGTTGTTATCTCGACAATATCCTGACAAGTTGGACGCACCCGCCTGGTCGCCTGATGGCGAATCGATTGTGTGTGCCTATGGGAATTCGGCTGCCGGAAGTCAGGGCGTGAGCCTCTTGGAAATCAGCGCTGTCGATGGGAGCACGCGGGAGTTGTCTGGCGAAAAATTTTACAACATCGGAAAGATAGCGTGGTTGCCGCAAAAGACCGGCTTGATTATGTCTGCGGCGAAAAAGTCTGAAGGTTACCGCCAGCTTTGGCGAGTCTCCTATCCAGGTCTGCAATTCACAGAGATCACTGCCGGACTAAGTTCCTTTTCTGACCTGAGTCTCACTAGTAACGGGGATAAGGTAGTAACTTCGCAATCAACTCGCACATTCGACCTTTGGGTAGGACCAACGGGCGACTCTGAGAATCTTAAAAAGATCACTGCGGTAATGGACAAATTCTGTTGGACTCCTGACGGTCGTCTGGTCTATTCATTGAATACAATCGGCAATGTGGATTTGTGGCTGATGCGTCCGGACGGCCAGGAACAAAGACAGCTGACCCTTAACTCAGCGACGAACGACGCGCCCACAGTCACGCCCGATGGTCGCTACATCGTATTCATTTCTAATCGCGCAGGTGCATTTCAGGTCTGGCGCATGCAAATTGATGGGAGCGATCCGGTTCCCTTGACAAATGGTGGGGGCAAGAATTTTCCTGCGATCTCGCCTGATGGAAAATGGGTGCTCTACAACACCACGGACGATTGGCAACTCTGGAGGGTTTCGATTGATGGCGGCGAATCGACGCGTTTGAGCGACTCTTACGCTCTTTTTCCCTCAATATCACCGGATGGCAAAATGATTGCCTGTCTCGGAAGGAATGATTCGAAGGCCATTCTCCGCATCCTTCCATTTGAAGGTGGCCGACCGCTAAAAACGTTTGACCTTGCGGCTCCGACTTTCTCAGGCAACCGTATACAGTGGACACGTGATGGAAAGGCCCTGATTTACGGGACTGAACAGGACGGTGTTACCTCGGTGTTCAGACAACCACTGAGCGGCGGTGCGCCAGCGGTTGTAATGAAGTTTGATGACGAGCTTGCCGATTTTAGTTATTCGCAGGATGGGCA
>DASUYO010000228.1:0-3417 GCA_036377375.1 Pyrinomonadaceae bacterium | reverse complement strand
TAGCTTCATTGATTCCACTTCATGGCTTCGCCGGACCGAGGTCAATGGTCTCCTCGTCTGGCTTATTGCACTCGCCTTCCAGCATTTCAGATTCCGAAGGCGCGTCGAAGAGCTGCTCGTGCTCTTTGGTGCAAGGGAAGTACTTTCCAAACAAACTCTCCTCTTGCTCGGGTTTGAGCTGTAAGTCCACCTTTGGTGGCGGAGGCGGTTTGAGAAAAATCAGGGCGCGCCGCATTGGTCTGTAAATCGATTCCAGGTTCGGTTTTTTCTTCTCTCCCGCTGTCTTCTCAAACTCCCTGAATCGTTCTTCGACTTCCGTGCCGGTCTCCTTCGACAAACCTGCACCAGTGATGTGTTCCTTTTCCAGTTTTTCTGTGTCCAACTTACCTTCCGGCGTTATTAGTTGCTTCTTCAGTTCGGTTGCCAGATCGCGGTCCGGAATTTCGGTGCCATCTGCTTTGCCGAAAAGTTCCCCCAACCCCTTGACCGGATAGCTGGCCGCAAGCGCGTCATTCAGACTCTGCGATTCCCGTTTTGCTTCGGCCACACTCTTTGGGTCCCGCATGCTCAGTCCCATGCTTCCCGAGCGTGCGGCGCTGATCGCCTGCCGCAGGTCTTTGTTGGCCTTGTCGGCCCGGTCCTGGGCCAGATCAGTGTTGTTGAATCCGCCCTTCTTCTTCGGCCGCTCAGGTCCTTCGGGTGAAGTATTGCCCTCTATGTTCGTGATGGTGTAACCCTGCTTTATGAGTTGCGCGGCGCGTATCAACTCATACTGATATTGGACAATCCAGTCTTCTCGTGGGTCGGTCTTTTCGAATTTGAAAAACAGCGCCACGATCACTGGCGCGGCTGGAGGGGCCGGAGGCTGCTTGTTTCCAGGCGGTTCTTCCCGCCGGCACAAATAACTGGGGATCGGTTTCGTGCAGCGGCAGATGAAGCAGTTGCGGTCCGTTTTGCTGGTGTCCTTGCTTCCGACGGTGACGACGACCTCGTGGCTGGTCGGCTTGCTGGTTCCCCCTTCCACCGTATATTGGACGCGAACTGTGAAAGGTCCGAGATCAACCGCAGCGGTCGTCTCGAGAGAACCCGAAGCTCCTCCAGCCTTGCTCACGTCGCCGGTGGCGACCGTGCCGATACGCACGTCCTTCCCCTGGAGGGAAAGATCCACTTTCGCATTTGGTGCGATTTGGGCTAAGGCATTTTGGAACGTTTGAAGTGCTTGTTGGGGTTGCTGCGACTGGAGGTTTTGAACCAGTTGCGCTGCCGCAATCCGCGCCTGACGCAGCGCATCTCCGTAATTTATTTCTCCGCGCGCGTGCGCACCACGGGTGCCGCTGCAATAATCGAGCTCCAGGAACGCCTGGTCGCCGGTGGCGGTTGCCGCCGAGGACTTGCGGGTCTGGGGTATCAAACTGCATTTGCCCGGTTTAATACTTCGCTCGACATGGACGATTGCGCCGCTCGGCTCTTTCATTTCCTTCGTATCAGGAGACATGGAAAGTAACGGCCGATCAGTCCGTGCGACGACCGATGCGTTTCTTCCCGAAAGCACAGCATCCGCTGCGGCATCTGCTTCCCGTTCCCACCGCGAACCGGCGAACGCCGGCGAGCCGCCGGCACCTGCGCGTTCCTGCTGCACCACGTGCGCCAGTTCATGAGCAAGGAGCCGCTTTCCCGCAGTAGTGGAGGGAGAGTATTGGTATTCGCCGAAAACAACGTTGCGGCCTACGGTGTAGGCGAGGGCATTGATCATGCGTGCGGATTGCGCCGCAGCAGCGTCAGAATGTACGCGCACGTCGCTGAAATTGTGTCCGAAACCCGGTTCCATCAGAGAACGAGTGGTGCTATCAAGCGGACGACCGGGCTGGCGCAGGACATTGTGGACCGCTGGTGGAATCTCATTGATCTGCGGACCGCTTGCGCGGCGGAATATCTGGGGCATCTTTTCTTTCTCGCACTCCGCGCAATCGGCGCTCAACCCCGCACTACCGCCGCAAGCGCACTTGCGCTGCAGAAATAATGTGGACGAGGTCGCCGCCTGAACTTCAGGCTTCGCGGCATGCACGTGGCCCTGCGACTGTGTCATTTTCTGCTCAACCCCTCTGCCTTCACCGTCCGAGTCTTCTTTCCGAGAGCTTGCCGGTCTGCATATATCGATGAAACTCCAAACGGGCTTCGCTTAACTCACACTGAGCTTTGGCCAACTCCTCTTCCACCGAGCCGAATACATATTCGCTGCCAAACTTCGGCTCAATATTGGCCTTTTCCCAAAGGTGCAACTTCACCGTGAGATCAAGTTGCTCTTCAGCTTCCTTTTCTTGCGGGCTTGGCTCGATGTGTTTTGGTCGCCCGAGAGGGCCCCACACCTTCAAGCGTTGTGCGATGGCATCGCGCGACATTGTGATCTGCTTTTTTTTCGTTTCTCTCTCGGTGAGAATCTTCGGCAGGTTTTTGACTTTACGCTCGAGCGACTGAACTCTCTCAAGTGGAGTGGACTCAGTGTCTTTTTTATCGAGTCGCTTTAAGACCATCACGCCGGCACAGTCGCGCTGATACTCTGCAAGAAGTCCGGCCTCAGTGGCGTCCATGTCCTCCCGGTACGAGGTGCCCTGTTGAGGTGCGCGGCTGACACGCAACTCACCGCTGCTAAATCGTTGAGCGGCTGCGGGCGTTATCGTCGACTCGGCTGTTTCAGCTTCTCTTTCAAAGGCGTCTCCTGGCGCGCCTATGCGTAATGGGGAATCAGCGTACGAGGCTGATGCGGCAGGGTGTTGTTGCACGACGTGAGTCATTTCGTGAATCAGCAATTTCTGCCCTGATGTTGTTTGCGGCGCAAACTGGCCGCTGCCGAACACGATATGGTTCCCGACCGTGTATGCCCGCGCGCCGACGGCCCGCGCCGATTCGGCTGCAGTTCCATCTGAATGCACGCGCACCTGACTAAAGTCATGCCCGAAGCGCGTCCCCAAAAACGTTCGCGTCGCCGGATCGAGCGGTTGACCATGCGAACTCAACACCTGATTGACGATCGGCGGTGCGGAAAGATTCGTGGCTTGGTAGCCCATTGCTTTCGTTCGCAGCGAGGAGACCGCCGAGGAATCTTTTGAACTGGCGTGAGCACGCCGACTCATTTGGTTAACCCCCCATGAACGGCCTGCGCGATCTGGTTGCCGAGTGTGTTAGGTCTGGAGTGTTGTTCGACTTGAAAAGCTCCAGCATCAAGATGATTGTTGGTTGAGTGGCGGATAAGCGCCGATGCGATTTCCGCCTGAAGAGGTTGGTTGGCAAAGAGGCGCGTCAGTTCCTGTTGCACTGCGTCGGCGATTGCGTAACGGTCGCGGGGCGCGAAGTTGTGCAGCACCAGTTCTTCGATGTGCAAGTGGATATTTGACTGTTTCACCACCAGCCTCCGATCTC
>DASUYO010000227.1:0-4531 GCA_036377375.1 Pyrinomonadaceae bacterium | reverse complement strand
TGACTGGATGATCCTTACTTGTGGTTAAGAACTCGCGACGCTCGATCCATCTTCCCTTTTCCTGTTCAAGATCAAACATGCCGGCGCGAATTCCTTTTAGCTGATCCATGTTTTGCATCAGCCAGTAGTGCTTAAAGTAATAGTCGTGATTCAGTTTTGCCTGATCCACCCAAACCGTGACGAAATGAGGTTTCAGCTTACGACTCAGATCCATAAACGCCGGATCGGCTGCGAGGGTGTCCTTCTGGTTTTGATGATTGATGTTAGCGATTGTCCGCAGTAAGAGATTCTCATTGCTGGCCAATATGAAGCGTCCGCTTACGGTCGCGAACGCGAGCACTTGTTTTTGGCGGCCGTGATCAGCTTCTACTGCCTGTCGATAGTAAACATCACCACCCGGCGTCTCTGCCTCTTCGAATTGATCTTTGTTCTTGAAGAATTGAGTGAGCGCGATCTTTTCCTCGCTAAGTGGCGCGACAAAAACGAGATCAAGCTGGCCGATGTCATAAACAGCGAGAGCCGCCTTCGTTTCCGTTGCCCCACTGATTGCTCCAACGTCGAGCTGAAAACCCAATGCGTTATTGAACTCTTCCCAGCGTGATATGAGTTTCAACACCAGATGCCGGGTTTGCAATTGACGATAGTTCGTGCTGTTGAGATATCGCTCCTTCAGTCGTGAGTGATCCCATTGCTCGATCAACGCCGGCAAATTTGAGAATTGAGCGTAAACGACCGCGCCGCGCGGCAGATCCTCGGCGAGACCATACGCGCCCTTCGGCTTGTGAGCCGTCCTGGCGAACACCATAAAGGCCACACCGATGAATGCCAGCACGATCGTAATCGATAGCAGTATCGATCGCTTTCTTTTTAGTGTAATCAGTGACATATGCCGAGCCCTCAACCGGAATCGAGCTTAGTTCAGAGTTCAAGCTTTAGCTTGTCTGTCGGAGCAACCTAAAGGTTGATCTCTGAACTAAGCTTGAATTCCGGGTAAGTGTTGAGTGGATTGGTAGTGCTTACCACTTCACGAACCTTCCTTCCTGCGCATTCCAAACAAGAACTTCCCTCGTTACACCAAGCAACTTCACGCGTGTCGCAGCGCGATGGCTCCAATTGCTCTGGCGCGCGTGCCAACTTCCGTCGGTTTCCAGCCAGTAGCTGTACTGCGGTAGAGTGCCATTGAATTTTATTATTTCTTCGGTGCCCTCATTCGTGATGCTGGCGCCCTCGCCTGCACGCTCATATGAAAAATTCGACTTGTTGACTCGATGGCGCTTCACGTCGCTCCAGTCTGAGCCGTCGTAGCCTTTGACAGACTCGAATGCTTCTTCTTCAATCTCCGCAACCTGCATTAAAACGTCGCCATTCAATCGCAACAGCCGTGCTTTGCGTACGTAAGATGTGGAATCGCCATCGCTGTCGCGAACTAATAACTGGTGAATTCCGGGCTCGATGGTTTCGGGCAGGCTGAGCCAATTCTCATATGGGTAATCTTCAAAACGTAACCAACTGCTGAGTGCGGCGACCAATTGCCAGCCGCAGGATTTTTTCTTGAATACGAGTGCGAGCGGGTGCTCGAATCTGACGAAAGTCAGCAGGGCTTCTGATTCGGGTGAATCGTCGAGTTGTACGTATTCGAGTCGCGCGCGATCCGCTCGTTCGGGGTAATTGAGGTCACGCTCATAGTCGTAATAGACAGTGGCGACGTCAGGCCGCAGCAGCAATTGTTTGAATATCGCGCGGCGCACGTCTACTTCAGGACTCTTCAACGCAGACAGAACTTCCTCCGGACTATTGAAATAATGAGCAGTCGCACAGGGCGATACGGGCGTCCGTGATTGGTGACGACGGAGCATCTCCCAAATGCTGGCTGCTATGGCGGCTGCTGCAAATCCGATTGCAAAGCAAAGGACGAAAGAGATAAGGCGTGGTTTCCAGCGCATGATGAACTCCTCGGCAACTTTAAAATTCAGATCTTCGAAGATTCAATTGTAGGGGCGGCCCTCCGTGGCCGCCCGTCTTTCGGAACACGCATACCTGCTGACACGGCGGCCACGGAGGGCCGCCCCTACAGTTGCGGCTTTGACGCTAATCACCAACAGGCTTTTGATCCACCACGAAGGCTACTTTTCGTATGCGGCCGGCTGTGCTCTGTAGCTGTTCCAAATGATCCAGGCGCGTCTGAGTGGCGTTTCTCTCAGATACGGTAGTGACTGCCGCAAGCCTTAGTCGTTCCAATTCGACGGCGCGGTTTAGATCGCCAAGCTGCTCGGCTGCGGTTGAAAGCATGGCTAACAAGTTCGCGTGCGTTGCTCGTTCGCGCTGTTCTGCGCGCTCGCGCAAGGTTTGATAGCGAGGGGATGTTTCCAGTAAAGGCGGCATCGTCGTTTCAGTTTCACCGGAGTTTTTATTCGCCTGGAAAGCAGGAACTCGCTCCGCCACCTTCAGGGCCGCCCGCGGCTGATTCTGTTTCAGATACAAAACAACTATCTGCTCGAGCGGCTCGTCCTCAACAAAGCCAAATGACTTTGAGGCAGTTGATTCCGGCACCGCTCTCGTGAAGCTGTTCAAAGCCTCGGCCGCAGACGCATGCCTCTTTTCGAGAATTGCATGAAGACTACTCAGATACTCATTCGGCATGCTGGCTTCTGCCGCTGAGACGATCTTGATCGCCTCATCCGCACGACCTGCCGCAGTCAGCGAGAGCGCCTCCAACGCTGTGTTCATTTCACTGTCGGTCGCACTGTCGCGCAGGTTTTTCCAGAGCGAGAGATCGTTCCCCACGATTTCCGGTGTCACCCAAATCGCTTGCCAACGCAAAGTTCGCGTCGCATTACGGTCGGCAATGGTGGCGGCAAGGTTTTGAATCGCTTCATCTTTTTTGCCGTTCGCAGCCAGCAGCCGGATCAGCTCAATGCGATTCTCTTCGTCAGTGGGCGATGCGGTTAGAAGTTGCTGCCGGAAATTGATGGCCGCGTCATAGGCGGCAAACTCTCCTGCCGTCTCCGAAGCAAGCTGTAACGCCGCATTCCGTTCGAACTGAACATCCTCACTCTGCGGCTGACCAGCGGTGCGCGCTGCGATTACGGGCATTGCCATGAGCGACGCCACTGTCTGCTCCTTACTTTCAGGCGCCGTCAAATCAACCATCGATTGGAGCCACGTAATCGCCAGGCTCGTGTCACGTCGCTCGAAAGCGACACGCGCCAGTCCGGCGAAGGAAGCAGGTTCGAACTGCCCTAACGCGATTCCTCTAGCGTATGCAGCTTCGAGTAAATTGCGTGCTTCCGTTTGTCGACCTTCGTCACCGAGCAAAGCGACTGCATCGTTTAATCGCTCGATGCTGGGCGGTTTCGGATCACTGACATTGATACCAGTCTTGATCCCGACCAGCCATTCGAGCTGATCGATGGCCTGCGCAACACGACCCGCTTGAACATCCAGTCGTATTGAGGCGAGGCGCAACCAAAGAGGACGCGCGTGCCGGCGCTGCAAGTCGTGCTCAATAGATGCAATCAAGCGGCGCGCATCCGCGCTTCGTCGCTGTTCGATCAGGTACTGGAGATATTCTTTTTGCCATTTGAACTTCGCAGTCTCAGGTTCTAATGGTTTGTAGTCGCTCTCCTGATCGAGCGCGGACTCTGCATCGGCATCGTCGAAATTTGTTCCGCGTAAAGTCGTATAGCTGTAGTCGCTTTCATAACTGCTCAAACCACTACTACGCTCGATCAGAAGTTGATAAGACACGCCGAGCTCCTGTCGCGGCACAAGCGACTCGAGAATCAGAAGCGCGGGCAGGAATCGATTGTCAGGAGCTGCGGCACAAATTCCAGCGAAGAATTTGGCCTTTGCGGATTCCGTGTTTGACGAAAACGATTTTGCAAGCACGCGAATGAGACTCTTGAATTGCTCCACCTGCGCCGACGAGTCGTCTTCTTCCTGAAAATCTTCTTTCAAACGCTTGACTACGAACGGCATTACTCGCTTTCGCGCTTGCTCGTTCAGGTTATGTTTGACCAATGTCTCAACATAGAGCTGGTAGTCATCGATCGTCGCATCCTTATCGATCATTTTCTCCCACAATTGATTCGCTTTTTGTTTATCGCCGCGAAGGAAAAATGCGGAGCCCAGATCGGCAATGGTCGTCTTGTTCTCAGGCTGCGACTCATTGGCAAGAGCGAGATGCTCGATTGCCGGATCCAGATCTTTCTTTTCCAAGTACCAGCGTCCCAGCCGCGCCTGCTCGTCAATGTCCTGCGGCCGGTTCTCCATTCGCGCCGGGAGCATTAGTCGAGACTTCAATCTCTGTTCAGGATTTCCGGACGAATACAACCAGCGACCGTACGTTTGTGCAAGTCGATACCAGTCGTCGCCCACCAGTTGCACGGTAGTATCTTGTTTCTGATTGATCAATTGGCCAATCGGCTCAAACTTCAGTGCTGCGGAGAAATACTTTTCACTGCCGGCCTCAAACTCGCCCAGTTGCAGACTCACTTCAGCGTTGCGAGAAGATTTCCAAGCCGCAGAAAGC
>DASUYO010000226.1:0-4240 GCA_036377375.1 Pyrinomonadaceae bacterium | reverse complement strand
GCCCAGGGCGATGGCCCGCGTCTCGGAGTTGGCGAGACCGAATGGATGTTTCTCAGCGAACGCGCCATGGCCGTCATTGATGTAGAAGTAGCTTTGCCCGCCTTCGCGGTGTGGCACAACTAAATCCGTGAAGCCGTCGCTGTTGATGTCGCCGGCGGCTATGGTCGTAGCCGACTCGGTCGAGAACGCGCGGCACGTCGCCGCGAAATGCCCGCGCCCATCGTTCAGACAGACATAGTTTGCGCCGGGCTGATCTTCACTTCTATTAGCAACGACGATGTCGGGCCGTCCGTCACCGTTGAGGTCCACAACCGTGACGTTGCGTGTGGGCCAGCGAGCGTCACCGAATGTTCCCGCGAAGGTGAAGTTGCCCTTTCCGTCGTTGAAGTAAATGGCCTTCTCGTCCGGGGCATCGTTCCCGACGACCAGATCAAGAGAGCCATCACCGTTTAGATCGCCGAGTGCTGCAGTGTAGCTTCGATCTGCCCTGTCGCTGACACTGTGCCGACGGTTGAAGTGCCCGTATCCATCGTTTAAGAGCACGAGATCAACTAATGGCCAGTGGCGCCCCTTCGCCAAAACGATGTCAGGATAACCGTCGCCGTCGACATCGCCGATGCTCGCGTTCGCTGTCGTCTCTGCCTTTTCTTCAAGGGCGACTGTGCGGTTGAAGTTAGGTAATTCCTGTCGTAGAGAGTTAACGCTGGTACAGAGAATAGAAGCGACTGCGAGATGCAGGAGACTACGCATGACTCGTAAGGCGTCGGACGGTGGAGTTGATCGGCGTCTACAGTTTCTTTGCGTATCGCAAGAGAAAGTCGACGTGCTCCACACGCGGTTTGCTACCATCCAGGTTCATTGTGACAGCACGTCCCATCGACCGCGCTCGTCGATCGCGTGTATGTTTGTAACGAAAGACCACCGTCCATCCGGGTTCGCCGCCTTTGCGACCTTCGTGAACGCCGTAAGCTCGCCGTTCGAGTGTATCGTTCCGTTGCTGGAGCATCAGGTCAACATTCGATTCTCATTCGATTGCTTCGTAAGACAGTTTCTCTTTGTCGGGCGGCAAGTCAGTGTAGCCGTTCTGAGCAATGAACTGCTCCGCCAAAGCGACGGCTTCAGATTGGGTCAACGGACGTGTTTGTGATTGTGCGACGACAGCGATTAACAACAAGAGCAGGATCGTCGCGACTGTTTGGAAAAAGCGAAGAAACATAACTCTTGATTAAATGATTTCAGTATAAACCATCACCATGCACTTCCACACAAATCGCCGAGCTGCGCTCTTATTGATTCGCCGTCGTATACACCGAAGGTACATCCAAGTGACCATCGTATTCATATGGACTTGATCCGTCCAAATGTTGTATTAGCGTGACAACGTAAACAATTCGCCAGCATGCGGAGTTGCCATCCAGATCGGTACGGTTCGTATGGCTGATCAGTTCCGTTGTCCAACGGGTCTTGGCTAATTTCGATGGAGCTACTGGGACCGGAAGCAGATAGACCCTGAATCGGTATGCCGACACGGAGTCCGGCAGGTCCCGCGTGGGCGGTCCCCATATGTCGGCGAGGCCGATTGACCAGCCTGACTTTTTGTCACTGTCACTTATCGAATTATGGGAATAATCGATACCTGCCATGACCTCATACTCAAGGTCTTCACCGACACCAAATATAGTCGCGCCGGCTCCTCCGCTAATACCTCCCCATGCGTGAACATCCAGGTGCCAACTGCTTTCCTGAAACGACGCAGTCCACTCGGAAAAACCCTCTCCTAAACCTCCATCCTTGCCCCAGGAGTACTCGAGGTAGGGGTTTTTATAATCACTAAAGGGATAAGCGTTCTGCGTGATTACATCACCAAAATAGTTTTCCGTGTCCGTATAACCAAGCGACTTCATAGTCGCGTTTATCGCCTCCGGGGTGTACGACTCCAGCTTTCCCGGCGTAACCATATAAGGCGTATAGTTCAGCACGGTTTCATCCACCATGCTCATTGTGACGGTCGCTGCCTTTAGACCATCCGTCGGCGCATTCGTCGTGGAGTCAACATTGGGGCCGAAATTATCAAGGTAAACAAACGCTGTTATCGAAAACTGTGCCCCCACACTTCTAAGCGCGCCGTCTGGCACGATCGACGGATTGTTATTACCCAGTGCTGTGGAAATGATTGCCTTTACCAAAAGATCATAGGATATGGTCGTGCCCGACGAATCGCCCGTGACCCAGCCTCCCCCTGCTTTGAAAGAAATATCCCATGCGGCGCCGATGCCTTTTGTGACCTTGCCCTGACTCTCAATTCCCCCGCTGACGGTGTTACTGACTTGGTGCGAGCTGCCCTCGGATTTCTGAATGCCGTAGACCATTGAACCCGCATTCGTCTGGCCTGGTCCCGGATCGTAGTTCCTGTAATTTTCCAGAGGTATGGGTATGGGGCCGTCAATGATTCCCGTAATGATGTTTAGTGGTTTCTTAAAGTCCTCGCTTGTTTGTCGAACGCTGAAGTCTGGAACTACCTGCACAGTACCGCAGCGGTTTACCTGGGCCATTCCCTGCGTGCCATAGAAAACAAATTCGTAAACAGGATATTGAATTGCGGACTTGCCATTAACCGTCGTCTCAGACTGTCCATCGCTGAACAGATAAAACAGCGAGCACGGCGGAGTGGTTGGAATTGGGTCTGCCTTTACCGTAATCGACTCTCCCGAGGGACTGAACTGTATATCCGCTTCCGGCGTCACGTGTAACAGAACAGCATCATATTCAGTTCTTTGATGAGCGGGCCTGATCCATGACCTCAGCCTGCCGGCAGGGTCGCGGACCAAGTTGCTATGAAAGTGGCCGGAGTGGAGATTGGATTGGTCCATTGTCAGGGTAACGGAGATCTCGCTGCCCGCCGTTTGCCCAACAGTCATTGTGTAATATGACATTCTGAGGGGTAGAGGGTTGTCCAGGTTTAACTGAGGCTGGACAAAAACGGCAAGCCTCAATTTGGGTGGATCGGTGTCCTTACTGTCGGGCATGATCGCCGCGAACCACTCCACCGATGCGCGAATCGGAGTGGACCGATCCATAGAATCGAGTGGCAGGTAATCGTGCCACTTTGCCGCCCACTTGTTCGTTGAGGTATCGATATCCCGCGTGTCATAGACCGCCACGAAAGTGGCTGGCGTCGGGTGGGTCGGCGACGTCGTGCATGCCATCGCGACTATTACAATGTTGTCCGCTACCGTGGTAGCACTGACGTCTGCATCAATGAAAGCCGATTGTCCGAGAGGAGCAGTTTTTTTGTCTGATTCGAGCAGGGTGATAGGGTGGCTCCAGCCTCCCGGAGCTGAGGAGTCATTTGAAAGAGAAAACTCTGATGCGAGCAACTGTCCTTCGGAATTCAAAAAGCAATACATTGCACCCGCAAAGGAGACCAACGTAGGCGTGGCCAGAGTCGACGGCAAGCTGAGGGACTGAGCAATCCAGTTTGCGGGATTGGTCAAAGCCTGAGGGTCGATCGGCTCGTCACCAATGGGCGAACTGCTTTGTTTTTTTAATTTCGTGAGATCGAAAGTAATTTGAGTGTTGTATCCGGGATAGAGATCCAACAGATAAAGAGTGTTGTTGAAAACCGCGGCTGCTTTGGTCCGTCCTGAGACACTATTCGGAATCTTAAACTCGCCTGATTGAAATGGCATAAATAGTCTCGCTCCTTTATAGGTAAATGATTTCTAATGGGTGTTTGAAAGCTTGCGGCAAACGATACTGGTTAGTGATTGGACGAAGATGTTTCAACCGACGCTATACAGATCGAAGCGTCACGACGTGGAGACTTAAGGCTGGCCATAAGCGCGAAAATGGAAACTTGCGTGTCGGCCTTTCATGGAAACGCGCAGAGGTTATTCGGAATTCACAAAGAAATCAAGGTCGCGAATTGAGTCACTGAATTAGAAGTTGATGGGATTTCAAAGGCAACAATGCTGCGATTCGCACTTTGCCGGGTTGGTGAATGGCGGTTACATCCCAGTGATCGGCGAACTGCGTGACGATCACCCAAGCGGCTGGATTAAAAGCAGAGCTTCGTGTTCGCTTCTCTCGATGCTCTTACTCAACTCGGATTGTTGATAGGTTTTGACGGAAGTGTAGATGCCTACAATAAGAGTAATGATAGTGCCTAAGAACCCGATAATGGCAACGATAACTTCACCACTCATATTCCTTCTCCCATTCGCATTAGCTGTTGAGCTGA
>DASUYO010000225.1:0-3731 GCA_036377375.1 Pyrinomonadaceae bacterium | reverse complement strand
GGCTCAAACGTCATACGGCTATGCGATGATAACCTGAATGGAGCACGTTCATTACTTGCACAGTCAGCACTATCATGACACGTCGACGCGTTTCGCGGAAGGGGGTTGCTACACGAAGTTTTAATTCTTTGCAGCGATCGATCATGTTTTGCAGCACGTGATCGATCGTGTACTGATGCACGCCAGTGCCTTCAGCAACGATCTGTCGCACCTCGCGACGCACCTTGCGAAGGAAACTCGCTGCGCTGGCTTTTGATCTGTGACGTGGATCGTCGGAGAAGATTCGATGCAGCTCGCGATCGTAAACTGCGGGCCACTCGAAGTCGTAACGCTCGCGCTTGCGCCGGTAATGTTCTCGTAACGTTCCGCGCAGCGCGGGAAGTGGTTCAACTTTCGTACGCGTTCTGTTTCTCGGCTTCGTGCCGGCCAGCTCAGTCATCAGTTCATCGATGTACTCGAGTTTGCGCAGCGCGGGCCAGTCGCGATAACGGCGACGCCATTGCGAACGCGGAGTTAACCACACTGCAAATGTTTCGGCGAAGTCTTCCGCAGGATGTGCCTGTGCATACCATGCCGGCAGGTGTAGGACATATTTCCGGCTTTTCGGTTTCGGTTTGTAGAAGTCAGGATACGGTTGTGCGAAGGAACCGAAGAGCTCGCGATGCTGGCGTTTGAAGTGCAGGCGAAAAGCGGTGTCGAGCGCGTGACCAGCTTCGTGCCGGAGAATACGCATGCATTCGGTGTCAGTACCGCCTTCGATTTCGAGCATCTGCTTTCGTTCCAGCTTCATCAGGCGCGGATGTGCCAGATAAAAGGGGATAGCGATGCCGGGTACGCCGTCCGGTGAAAACCACTCCTCCGAGAGCCAGACGTGTGGTTTGAAACGAATACCGCGAGAATTGAGCTCGCTGTAGAGCCGTTTTATGTGGGGTTCGAGGAACGACCCTTTGATTTTGATGGGCAGGTCGCAGATGCGCAGATCGAGTAACTGCTCGTCACTGAGACGATGCCAGGGGAATCTGTAGCTCACGGTCGGGTCATTCTAGCGGCGTGCGAGGGAAGGGTCAAAATAGTCGTAACTTTTTCGCCAGTCGACAGTTTTATCAGAAACCGGCGCGCGAGGACTGGTTAGACTTGAGTCAGGCACCTGAATCCGACGAACGGCTCCTGATCGAAGCTGCTCAAAAGGACCCGAGCCGCTTTGCCGAGCTATACGAACAGAACTTTCACCGCGTGTATGCGTACGTGGCGCGGCGAGTTCGTGATCGTGCGGAAATCCAGGATCTTACTGCCCACGTCTTTCACCAGGCACTCGCAAATCTCGGAAAGTTCAAATGGAAAGGCTCACCATTCGCCGCATGGCTTTATAGGATTGCCTCGAACGCGATTGCCGATCAGGCTAAACGGAAGGTACGTGAGCCGAGTGATCAACCTAATCCCCTTTCTGAAAACTCAGCTGCAACGGATCTGGAAGAAGTAGAACGTCGCGCTCGCTTGTTTAGCGCAGTCGACAAACTGCCTGAAGATCAACGTCGCGTAATAATCATGCGTTTCGCAGATGAAAAGAGTATCCGTGAAATCGCTGGTGAGTTGGGACGCAGCGAGGGCGCAGTGAAACAACTCCAGTTTCGCGGACTGGAGAATTTGCGTAATCGACTAAACGAAAAGTAATACCAATGGCCGAACGCTCAATTATTGACCAATTGGATGACGCTGTCGCAGCGATGGCTGAAGGGCGTCAATTAGATCTGACGAGTCTCGGGCCGGAATTATCTGCGCTCGTCGGAGTCGCGCAGGATCTCATTGGTCTACCTCGCGAGACGTTTAAGGCTGAACTTCAGCAGCAATTAACAAGGAGAGATGCTATGAGTAGTCCCGTACCACAACCGGAAACAAATCCCATACGTTCAATGACGCTTCATATATGCGTAGCAGGTGCAAGTGCCGCGATTGATTTCTATCGCGAAGCATTTGGAGCAAAAGAATTGATGCGACTTACCGAACCAGATGGAAAAATTGGACATGCCGAACTACAGATTGGTAATACATCTCTTTCGATCTCTGATGAATATCCCGACTATGGTACCTTGAGTCCACAAACAATCGGTGGTTCGTCAGTGAAAATACATCTCGACGTAAGTGACGTCGACACGTTTGTCGAACAAGCCATCAAAGCCGGCGCAACTTTGGTTCGTCCCATACAGGATCAGTTTTATGGAGATCGCTCCGGCCAAATCGCAGACCCGTTCGGTTACACGTGGATTGTTGCAACACATCAGAGGGACGTTCCTGTCGAGGAGATGCAGAAGGAATTGGATAAGTGGGCACAAGAACAGGCAGCGAAGAAAGCTAATTCACAGACGGAGTCCAAACATATACGTGAAAACTTCCACACCGTGACGCCATACTTCACCGTTCATAGACCAGCGGAACTTATTGATTTCGTCACGCAGGCATTCGGTGCGGTCGAACACTTCCGGGCGACCGGTTCTGCGGGCGGAATGCACGCCGAAGTATTGATAGGTGATTCGATCGTAATGATAGGCGGGGCCGAGCACATCGAACCGAAGCCCACGGCAATTCATCTCTACGTGCCTGATGTCGATCAGGCGTATGAACGAGCGCTCAAGGCTGGCGCCAAATCCTTAATGCCGGTTGCCGATCAACCATATGGTGAACGTTCCGGCGGGGTTGAAGATAGCCAGGGAAATCGATGGTACATCGCGACTCCATTCGTACCACTGAAAACAATTGCCGCGGACCTTCACACGGTCACAGTCTACTTCCATCCAATCGGAGCTCAGCGTTTCATCGATTTCGTTACCAATGCGTTCGGTGGGAAAGAATTGATGCGCCATGCAGAGGGCGATATGATCATGCACGCAAAGGTGCAAATCGGCGATTCAGTGATCGAACTGGGCGAAGCTCGCTATCCAGAACAACCGCTGCCAACCGCGATTTATCTCTATGTCGACGACGTGGATGCGATGTATGAACAGGGATTAAAAGCAGGTGGAACTTCAATGCTGGCACCCACTGATCAAGAGTACGGTGACCGAAGCGCGTGGATAAAAGATCCATTTGATAACGTGTGGTACCTCGCGGCGCCGGCGAAGAGTTGAACTTCACATGCTAACGAGCATTCGGACGAGGAAGACGACGTTTTCTGCGGAACTTGTTTGCAAGCCAAGATGAGCTAAAGGCTCTCTTCAGTTCTCAATGATAACTCCACCATTCTTTCAAGAAGTTGGTCTGGTGGTAAGCCTATGAAGTTTCTAAGGACCAATTCCTTGGCGTACAAGCGAATGAGGTAGCGAAGTTTAAGCGCCTTGCTGCGCGCTACGCCCGGATGTCCTTCGGCATCGAGCGGAATCCCCTGTCCGTCATCACGGATTTCCAAATAGTGATTGCCTTCGCTGCGACCGCGAGTGATCGAGATACTGGTGGCGCGCGCATCGATAGAATTCTCGACCAGTTCCGCGACGGCCTTCAACGGATTGGATTGGGAAAGGGCGATGATGGTGATTGCGTTCCAGTCGTTACCGATACGCAGTTTACCGCGTTTGCGGGAGCGATCCGGCGATGTTGGTTTTTGTTCCATCAGAGCTGAGCTCGCGAAGCATCTCGTGTTCGAACCTTTGAGACCTCAAATCTTCCGCATCCCCGAGAAGTTAATGTCAACCCGCTTTGCGCTTGAGTCTTCTTATTTGGCTCTGAGAGATGCGGCTGGT
>DASUYO010000224.1:0-9629 GCA_036377375.1 Pyrinomonadaceae bacterium | reverse complement strand
AGGTAAGTCGCGTAGGCGACCCAAAGCGCGACAAGCGTGACGATCAGTCCGATCTGGATCAGCGGCCAAACGAAGAAAGTAATCTTTTCCGCGCTGAGTCCGGTCCTTAGCAAAAGATCGTTCAGTACATCAATTGGTGCCAGCAGAAACATTAGCGATCAATTTCTCCCAACACGATATCCAACGTTCCGATAATCGCCACCACATCCGCCACCAGGTGCCCGACGCACATCTGTCGCAGCGCCTGTAGATTGATGAATGACGGTGGTCGAACCCTGACACGCCACGGTTGCGCAGTGCCGTCGGAAACGAGATAACACCCAATCTCACCTTTCGGTCCCTCGATCGAATGGTAGTAATCACCCGCCGGCGGCTTCACGATTTTTGGCAACTTCGCGTTCACTGGACCATCAGGAAGTTTTTCCAACGCCTGATCGATGATCCGTCGCGACTGTCGCATCTCTTCGAGCCGCACTAAGTAACGATCGTAAGTATCGCCGTTTTCGCCGAGTGGAATATCGAAATCCATGTCGGCGTACGCAGCATACGGTCGCGACTTCCGCACATCCCACGCGACACCGGAGCCGCGCAGCGCAGGTCCCGACAAACCGATCGCGATTGCATCTTCAGCGGAGATGATGCCGATACCCACAGTTCGACTGAGCCAGATGCGATTCTCGGAAAGCACGGTCTCATACTCGTCGAGTCGCTTCGGGAAATTGTTGATGAACTGCCGGACGTCTTTATTGAAGTCATCATACGCATCGTTCGGCATGCCGCCGACGCGCCACGCATGACACGTTAGCCGCGCGCCAAATTGTCGCTCGAAAATCTTCAGAATCTCTTCGCGTTCGCGCAGCGCCCACAGCAGAACGGTGACGGCGCCGATGTCGAGGGCGTGCGTCGCGAGCCAGAGCAGGTGCGATGCGATGCGATTGAGCTCGGTCAGGATCGTGCGTATGTAGTGTGCGCGTGGCGGAACTGCAAGGCCCATCATCTGCTCGACTGTTTCCACCCAGACCAGACCATTTGAAACCGCCGCGATGTAGTCGAGGCGATCCCAATAGGGCGCGATCTGTGTGTACATGCGGTTCTCGGCAATCTTTTCCATGCCTCGATGCAGGTAACCGATGTCGCAATCGAGATCGATGACTGTTTCGCCGTCGAGCTTTAGAACCACTCGCAGCACGCCATGCGTGGAAGGGTGCTGCGGGCCCATGTTCAGCACCATCTCCGGGCTGTCGAGCAGTGTCTCTTGCGTTGTCGCTATTTCTACCTGATGCATTGTTACTTCAAAATTGCGTACTTTAGAGGTCAGCGTAATAGTTCAGAGTTCAAGCTTTAGCTTGCCTTTCTCCGAAGAAGCAGCCTAAAGGCTGAACTCTGAACTAACCAACTTCCTCTATGCCGCGGGCACCTCCGCTGGATTGGGCTTATAACAACCCATCACCCTGAACGGCTCGATCACCAAACCAATATCCTCGACCTCGCCGCTTTCCCTTCTCTCCACCAGCTTCAACACGATCGCGTTCGCCGCGCTCGCCTTATTCCAAACATTTCTCGGCGCCGCCATTTCACCCAAAACAAACCCCGCCACCTGTGCCGCCTCCGGCGTGTCGAAGACTTTCGCATTGTAATGGGCGGCGATCTCTTTCGGGGTCATTTATCCTTCGGCATCACGTCCTTGCCGCCAATAAAGATCTGCCGCATCATCCGTTCCTGAGGCACTGAAAGTATCTCGAGTCCGTAAGCGCGCCGCTGGTCCAACTGCTCCAATTCAACGTCAGTCATCTCGGGCAGGTGCTGCGCGGTCCATGCGTTCTCCACAAATTCCAGCGGATAGTCTTTCCGCAGTGGAAAACCTTCCCAATCAGGCGGCAAAAGCAGTCGCCGCAGATCCGGGTGATTGTTGAAGCGAACTCCAAACAGATCGAACACTTCGCGCTCGAGCCAGTTTGCAGCCGGCCAAACGCCGGTCACACTTTCGACGCTCTCCTTCGCTCTGACTTTCAATCTTACGCGCTCGTTGGATCCAATCGAAAACAGGTTGTAGACGATCTCGAAAGGCGCGTCGCGACGCTCCGGATAATGAACGCACGTCAGATCCGAAAGGTAATTAAAACTCGTTTCCGGATCACTTCTAAGAAACTCGCAAATCTGGACGATGCTTTTCGCGTCAACATTCACGGAAAGCTGTCCAATAAACTCAGACGCCTCAGCAATAGCATCACCGAATTGAGCTTTCAGTTTCTTGACCAGCGCCTGCTCGCTGGCGTCAGTCGGTTTCGGACCTTCTTCTTTTTTCTTAACAGGGGTCTTTGGGGCGCCGGGTGCAGCCGGCTGCGCCAGCCCCTCTTTGACCGCGGCTACACGCGCTTTTGCCTGCTCGACCATCGACGCTTTCTCGGCGTCAGCTCCGGCGAGTGTTCCTGCGGACGGAATTGCTGAAGGGGGTGGCGTGCCGGACGTCTCAGTGTCTGAGACGCCCGGCAGTGTGGGCTCTTCAGAACCTGGTTGCTTCGTATCTTCTGACATCTATGATGGCGGCTCGTCTACACTTACACTTCGATTTGACTGATTATCGCCTCGAAGTATCGGGAAGACAATCGCTCCGTAAACACTGCTGTTACAGCAAGTAAGAGAAGAAAGCGAAACCGGATTATAGCAAAGCGTTCTTCATATTACGACATGGCGACAATGATCTCATCAATTTTTTCGGAGTTGAAGTAAAGTGTGCGCGTGACAATGCGCGCCCCTCTTAATCGAACCCTGACGCTGTCTGACGAGGAATCAAGTCGATACAGAGTCTCACTCGCGAAGCTGGAATCACCGGCAAACGTCGAAGCTGTTCGAGACAAGCTCTTTTGCCAGGATGTGTTTACGGCGTTCCAGTGGTTACCCGATCAATCGGTTGATCTGGTGTTTGCGGATCCGCCCTATAACCTCACGAAAAGCTTCAACGACCGAAAATTCAGAAAAACCTCGCTCGACGAGTACGCGGAATGGCTCGATTCGTGGCTTGCGCAAATGGTGAGGATACTCAAGCCGACCGCGTCGATTTACATCTGCGGCGACTGGCGAAGCTCCGCCGCGATTCAGCGCGTTGGTGAGAAATATTTTATCTCGCAGAACCGGATCACGTGGGAACGGGAGAAAGGCCGAGGCGCAAAGTCGAACTGGAAGAACTGCTCGGAAGACATCTGGTTTTTCACGGTGAATGATGATTATTACTTCGACGTCGAGGCCGTGAAGGTGAAACGGCAGGTCATCGCGCCTTATACGGATGGAGATGGAGCGCCGAAAGATTGGGAGGAGACTGAAAACGGGCGTTTCCGGGTGACACATCCGTCGAATCTCTGGACTGATCTGACTGTTCCGTACTGGTCAATGCCGGAAAATACCGATCATCCCACGCAAAAGCCTGAGAAACTGCTGGCCAAAATCATCCTCGCGAGCTCGCGTAAAGGCGATTTAGTGTTCGATCCCTTTAATGGTTCAGGAACAACTACTGTCGTCGCTAAAAAGCTGGGCCGGCATTACCTGGGTATCGAGATTGACGAAACCTACTGCTGCCTCGCGTTGAAGCGTCTGGAGATCGCCTCGTCGGATCGGACTATTCAGGGTTACGCCGACGGCGTCTTTTGGGAGCGGAACACAAAGAAACTCTCACGCAAAGCCGCAAGCGAGCAAAGCTAGGCAAAAATACTTCTCACAGCTGCGGTGTCTCGCGTATTATTAACTTGTTGTACGAACCTCCAGGCTTCGCAGACTCCCAGCAACCTTTAACAACTGAATCAGGAGAGCACCCCCATGGATCGTCACGTCATCCGTAAACTCCTAAAAGCCGCACTGCTTGCATCCTTATTTGTCACGCCGCTGACCGTCTTCGCTCAGGCGCAAAAAGTGGAAGCTAAAGATCGTGATCGCGGTCAGGATATGTTGCGCATGATCAAAAATAACCTGAAGAAAAATTATTATGATCCAAACTTCCACGGCATGGACCTGGACGCTCGCTTTGAGACTGCCTCTCAGAAAGTCAAAGACGCGGCCTCGGTCGGACAAATCTTTGGAATCATCGCGCAGGTACTGATTGACTTAGACGACTCGCACACCTTCTTCATGCCACCTTCACGTGCTTACGAAACTGATTATGGTTGGACCATGCAGATGATTGGCGACCGTTGTTATATTTCTACAGTCGATAAAAAGAGCGATGCCGAAGCTAAAGGCGTAAAGCCTGGTGATGAAGTTCTTGAGGCTGGCGGCTACAAAATCGATCGATCGAACCTCTGGAAGTTCGAATATCTTTACAACCTCCTGCGTCCACAACCGGGCATCCGGATGATTCTGCGAAGTCCGAATGGAGAACCACGTCAAGTCGACGTCGCCGCAAAGCGGACTGAGGGCAGGAGAATGATCAACCTCACTGACTATAACGAGTATATGGATCTCGTCAGAAAAGCGCAGAGAGACGAGGAATTGTCACGGGATCTTTTTATGTCGTTTGGCGATCAACTACTCATCTGGAAGATGAATCAGTTTGATCTGACCGATTCTCAAGTCGACGACGCAATGTCGAGAGCCAAAAAGCATAAAGCCCTCATCCTTGATTTGCGCGGGAATAGCGGTGGCTGGGTCACAACTATAACGCGACTCGTATCGAACCTGTTTGATCACGATGTCAAGATCGCCGACAGCAAATCTCGCAAGGAAACTAAGCCTTTCATTGCGAAGACCCGCGGCGACAAGGTTTTCAAGGGCAAGCTGACGATCCTGGTTGATAGTCGGTCGGCATCGGCCTCGGAGGTTTTGGCTCGAACAGTGCAACTCGAAAAAAGAGGCACGGTCATTGGTGATCAAACAATGGGCGCAGTAATGGAGGCTAGACAATCTCAGGAGCAAGTCGGATTTGACGTAGTAGTTTTCTTCGCCGTCAGTGTGACGGTGTCAGATCTGATCATGCCGGATGGAAACAGTCTCGAGCATCACGGCGTAATGCCGGACGAACTGCGATTGCCCACGGCAGAAGATCTCGCCGCCGGAAGAGACGTTGTCCTATCGTATGCAGCCTCCCTGGAGGGGATTAAACTGGACCCAGTCGAGGCCGGTAAGCTCTTCCCAATCGAGCCGAAAACGAATCGTAAATAAACCCAGCGCCAAAGGCGTATGACAGCCAGGCGCAAGCGCAGCGCCGAAGGCGCGGAATATAATAGCCAGGGGCAAGCGCAGCGCCGAAGGCGCGGAATATAATAGCCAGGGGCAAGCGCGAAGCGCGTCGCCCCTGGATCACGATCGCAATCGGTTCAAGGCCTGAAAGGCCGAAATATCTACGCCCTTTCAGGGCTAACATCATTTTTCACTCCATAACCAGGGGCGACGCGCTTCGCGCTTGCCCTGGCTTTCATATTCCGCGCCGTTGGCGCTTTGTAGCGGCTTGACGCTCCCGCCCTCAGACCCTATCATATCCTGTTTGTAATTGCGGCCGGAGGGCCGTCTATAGAGAGTCGAAAGCAATGAAACCAGGAATTCATCCAGAATACGTCGATATCACAGTTACCTGCGCTTGCGGCGAGTCGTTCAAGACGCGCTCGACCAAAAAGGGCGACCTGCACGTCGAAATCTGCTCCGCTTGCCACCCGTTCTTTACCGGCAAGCAGAAGCTGGTCGACACGGCAGGACGCGTCGATCGCTTCAACAAGCGCTATGGCAAGAAACCCGCTGCCGAAGGCGCAGCTTCCGCACAGCATTAGCCAAATCAACCTCTAAGCGCCGGCGAAATGAGTAGCTCGCTCTACGCGAACTACACCAATCGCCGGCATTCTTGTAACCAGATAGAAGTATGAGTACACCAGAACGAGATCTCATCGTTGGCGGCCAGGCTGTTATCGAAGGCGTCATGATGCGCACGCCAAACGCCTACGCTATCGCCGTGCGCAAAGCCGACGGCACGATCGTCAATACGGCGGCGCCGCTGCCCAAATGGAGCGACAAGTATCCAGTACTAAAACTGCCTGTGCTGCGCGGCGGAGCGGTTCTGGTCCAGTCGATGGGTCTCGGTATCAAGGCTTTGAATTACTCTGCGAACGAAGCTTTCGCGGAGGCTGAAAAAGCAGAAGAAGTGAAGGTTGTGCTCTCGCCGGCAGTGATTGAAGGCGAAGGAGATTTCGCAGGATTGACTGGTGCGGTGCCCGGTCTGTTTCCTGTTCCGACGCAAAAGCGTTCGCGCGATGAGCTGAAGAAAGGGACGACTGCCGCTGCTGCGGGTTCCATCATCTTCGCTTTGATCTTCAATATCCTGCTTTTCGTCGCCGCGCCTTTGCTGTTGACCAACGCGCTCTTTATCGGCGCCGGTTGGGCCACAGCTCCGGCCGTAAGCAGCACTGCTCCGGCTACGCCGACGAATGTTTCGGCGCCCGCTGCCGAACCCGAAAGCGAGGCGTGGTACTCAAACGCGTGGTCCACAGTGCGGACGTACCTGCATCCCGTGCGTCCTTCAGTCGCATTCAACCTGATCGACGGGCTGATTCGCATGACGTTCTTCCTAATCATGATCTTTAGCTTCTCGCTGCTGAAGGATATACGTCGTGTCTTTGAGTATCACGGCGCCGAACACAAGACGGTCTTCACATGGGAAGCGGGATTGCCGTTGACGGTCGAGAATGCGCGACCACAACCGCGACAGCACCCGCGTTGCGGCACGAGTTTCCTAATGGTCGTGATGCTGGTCGCGATCGTGTTGTTCTCAGTGATCAAGTTTGATTCGCTGTGGCTAAATTTCCTGATTCGCATCGCGCTAATGCCGGTCGTGGCGGGCGTTTCGTATGAAATTATCCGGCTATCAGCGAAAAAAGAGAGCAGTTGGTTCTTTAAACTAATGACAAGGCCGGGTGTGTGGCTGCAAAACATCACCACACAGGAGCCGGATGACAGCCAGTTGGAAGTCGCCATCGAAGCGTTGAAGGAATCGTTAAAGTTGGAGCCGGAAACCGGCGAGCCGTTGCCGGCGCCGCTGTCATGAGTGAGGCGTGAGGTCTACATGTTAGACAAGCTGGAACAAATTGTTAGCCGATACGAGGAGTTGACTCAGGAGCTTTCGTCTCCGGAGCTGCTGGCCAATCCTTCTTCGTACGCGAAAGCTGCAAAGCAACACCGCACACTCGAAGAAGTGGTGCAGAAGTATCAGGCGTGGAAAGGCTTGAAGGCTGAGCTGGCGGACGCGCGCGAGTTGCTCGAGACAGCGGATGACGAAGAGATGCGCGAGCTGGCGCGTGTTGAGCTCGAATCACTGCAAGCGCGAATCGACCAGACCGATCAGGAATTGAAACTGCTCCTGATCCCGACCGATCCGAATGACGAGAAGAACGTCATTCTCGAAATCCGCGCCGGCACTGGCGGCGACGAGGCCACTCTGTTTGCCGCGGAAATGGTGCGCATGTATTCGCGTTACGCTGAAAGACATCGATGGCGCTTCGAAGTTCTTGAAGCTTCCGAGTCCGGCATTGGCGGTCTCAAAGAAGCGATCGTGTTGATTGAAGGCGACAAAGTTTATTCGAAACTGAAACACGAATCAGGCGTTCATCGTGTGCAGCGAGTGCCGCAGACCGAAGCGAGCGGAAGGATTCACACTTCAGCGATCACCGTTGCAGTGTTGCCCGAAGCTGAAGAGGTCGACGTGAAGATCGACCCGAAGGATCTGCGTATTGACACGTTCTGCTCGTCAGGTCCCGGCGGCCAGTCAGTAAACACAACTTACTCGGCGGTGCGTATCACACACCTGCCTACGGGAGTAGTTGTGTCAATGCAAGACGAGAAGTCGCAGATTAAAAATCGCGATAAAGCGATGCGCGTTTTGCGTGCTCGCTTGCAGGAGATTGAAGAGCAGAAACAACACGATGCGGTGGCGAGCGAACGGCGCTCGATGGTTGGCTCGGGCGACCGCTCCGAAAAGATCCGCACATACAACTTCAAAGAGAACCGCGTAACCGACCATCGCATTGGCTTGACGATTCACCAGCTTGATCTCGTGATGGAAGGCAACCTCGATCCATTCATCGATGCGCTCGTTGCGCACTATCAAGCGGAAAAGCTGAAGGCTGACGCGGTGGCGGCGTAATTTCGGAGTTCAGATCTTTCACCCGGAATGTGGGATGGTTCAGAGTTCAAGCTTTAGCTTGCTTGCATGACAGCAATGAACCGCAAGCTAAAGCTTGAACTCTGAACTAATCTTGAATTCCGGGCGAAGTCTAACCAGGATGTGTTAAGAAGAAGGTCTTCGCGCAATGCCCCTCGCCACGCATGTACTCCTCATACGTCACGGTCAATCGAAAGGAAACGCCGAACGACGTTTTGGCGGGCACACCGCAACTCCCTTATCCTCGCGCGGGCGAAACCAGGCATACGCAACTGCACTAAGTCTTAAATCAGAATCCGTTAGTGCGATCTATTCGAGCGATCTCGCAAGAGCGATGGAGACCGCGCGCCCTCTTGCGAACTTGACAGGCTTGCTAGTTCACGGTACGAGCGCCTTTCGCGAGCGTAGTGTAGGGGTGATGGAAGGGCTGACGTTCGAAGATGCAGCGCAGCAACATCCGGAACAATATGCAGCCTTACTCCGCCGCGATTTTGAGCACGTGTTGACTGGCGGCGAGAGTTATCGGCAGTTACTCGATCGTGCGAGACATAAGCTGGATCAGATCATTGCCGAGCATCACGGTGGGAAGATCGCAGTCTTCAGTCACACCGGCACCATCTGCATTCTCGCATTGCACCTGATGGGCGCGCTGGATGCGCCTGAGCTGAAGCCCGTATGGATCTCGAGTGCGAACTGCGGGATTACGCGTTTCGAACTCCGACACGATGGGTTCGTCCGTGTACTCGCGGTTAACGACACCAATCATCTAACCGGAATTTGATCTAGTTTAGAGTTCAA
The DNA here is from genome assembly GCA_036377375.1 of Pyrinomonadaceae bacterium. Lineage (GTDB taxonomy): Bacteria > Acidobacteriota > Blastocatellia > Pyrinomonadales > Pyrinomonadaceae > PSRF01. Next base: position 700 of record DASUYO010000224.1, on the reverse strand, counting down.
GCTTTAGCTTGCTTGCGTGACAGCAATGAACTGCAAGCTAAAGCTTGAACTCTGAACTAATCTCGATTCCGGTTGAGTGCTATTTAGGAGCCATATCTTTCAACCGGCGGCTGAGCCCGTTCTTAAGCCTCCAATACGCCTCGGGAATCGACTTCGGCATGCCTTTTCCAGCGCCCATCCATGCGGGCTCAAGCGCGTGTCGCCACGTGTCGAGCATCTGCTGGTCCAATCGCAGGATACCTTCACGCGTAACGCCGACAGGTGGCGGAGCAAGTGCTGCCATCGTGTCATAAACACGCACACGATCTTCTCCATCAACGCGCGCAAGCAGATGCCAAAGCGTCAGCGTGTCGCGAGTACGAGCCTGGCCTAACATCGACACCAGCGCAGCGCTTCGCGCACCAGCATCGGAGTCGAAGTCAACTTTTTTGAGCGCTTCGCGAAATGCAGCCGAAGAGTCTTCGAAGTAAGGCGTTCCAGGTCCAAGCACAGGCCGCGTTTCACAAGCTGCTCCCGCAGGCACGATCGATTCGCGATCTTTCAACTCCAGCGCCACCCATCCCGACGTCACATGCAACAAACTCGATCCCGCATCGTCAACTTCGAGCGTGTAAGCACATCCAAGATCAGCCGCGACTGCTGACGGAGTGTTGACAAAGAAGAGCCGCGGCGGCGCCCAAATCCGCGCACTCATCTTCCC